>JAZUHM010000170.1:0-3847 GCA_045641725.1 Bacteroidaceae bacterium
CAATCCGCGCCAACCCGCGCTGCGCCAACCTCTCGCCTATGAGCACCATCTGCCTATCTACAGCCTACCTTGCGCCCGTCAGCTACTACACGCAGCTGCTGGGCCACGACCGCGTGCTTATTGAGCAGTGCGAAAACTATCTCAAGCAGACCTATCGCAACCGCGCCCTCATAGCCACGGCCAGCGGAGTGATGCCCCTCACCCTTCCTGTGGAGCACCACGGGGGCGAAAAGGTGCTGGTGCGCGACTTGCGCCTCAGCGACCACGGCAATTGGCGCCACCTGCATTGGCAAGCCCTGCAAACCGCCTACGACAAAAGCCCGTTCTTTGAATATTATGCCGATGATTTCCGCCCGTTTTACGAAGAGAAATCAACTCCCTTCCTGCTCGATTTCAACATGAGGCTGCAGGCATTGATCTGCTCGCTGCTAAACCTCAGCGCAGAGCCTCAGCTCACGCAACAATACGAGAAAAGCGGCGATTTCATCGACCTCCGATACGATATCTCCCCCAAAAAACCTTGCATCATCGCCCATCCCGAGCCTTATTACCAGGTCTTTAGCCAGCAGCACGGCTTCCTGCCCGACCTCAGCATCGTAGATTTGCTGTTCAACATGGGCCCCGAGGCTCTGCTCGTGCTTAAAAAACAATGTGAGTAGATGAATTTACTAAAGCACACGCACTATTTCCTAAAGCACACGCTTTCATTCCTAAAGCGCGCACTCTCTTTCCTAAAACATGCGCTCTTTTTGCAGAGGCACATACTGCTCGCGCTGCTCATCGCCGCTCCGCAAATGGGGCTGCGCGCTGAGATATTGATTGGCCGCCTAATCGACAGCGAAACCAAGCTTCCCATCGAGAGCGCCGACATAGATATGAAGAACATATCGAGCAGCGGCAACATCATTGTGTACGGCACCAACGGCAAAAAGACTTACTATCAGACCGACTCGCTTGGCCATTTCAGCATCTACGGCTGGGACGGCGCATGGGCGCTCACCTTTATGCAGATCGGCTACAAAAACGCCGTCCGCACGCTCGTCTGCCAAGGCTCCACCCACAGTCGCGACACCATCAACCTCGGCGACATAGAACTCAAGATGTCTAAGGCGCTGCTCAAGGAGATAGTCATCAAGGGGCAGCGCAAGAAATTCTATCTACGCGGCGATACCGTGGTTTACGACCCGCAGGCCTTTAATCTCAAGGAGGGCGACCGCATAGAGCGCCTGCTGCAGAAACTGCCAGGCGTAGATAGAGACGCCAACGGCAACCTCTCGTGGATGGGCAAGCCGCTCAAGATGATTCTCAACGGACAGGACAACGACGTGGCCACCCGTTTTCTGCCAAACATCGCTGCCGAAGCCGTAGAAAACATCAAGCTCTACAAGCGCCGCAACGGCAGAGACTCGCTGCAGTACAAGGACGGCGAGCAAGTGCTTGATGTCAAGATCAAGCGCGAGTGGATGGAAAAATGGTACGGCGACGCCAGCCTCTTGGGCCAGACGCCGCAGTATTATGACGTCAATGCCAACGGCTATCGCCTATCCGACAAAGTGCCCGTCTATATCTTTGCCGACATGGCCGACGGCAACCACTACTATTATGCGGGAGGAGGAGGCTCAGGCGGCACCTTGAGCAAAGACAACAACACTCGCGTCAAAGGCCACAAGCTTGGACTGAGCGCAAGCAAGACCAAGCAACTGCAAGAGCACGACAATAACTTATATTTCCACTCCTTTGTCAATCCAAATCTGCGCCACGAGGATCATATCTCCCGCTCTACTGGCAAGACCGAGCAGTTTCTCACCACCGGCACCAACTACTCCATGAATAAAAGCAGCAACTACAGCCACCAGTTTGCGACATCGCCGCTAAACTTCAACCTCTACCGGACAAAAAACCAGCTCACCCACCGCCTTGACGCCCACATACAATACAACCGCTTCGTCAGCAATGGCGAAAGCAGCAGTGCCACCTTCAACGCCTCGCCTTACCAGTTTACCGCCGCCCCACTGGCGCAAATAGCCGCCACTGGCGCCGTGGCCGACTCGCTGCGCAAATATGCCGTCAACAGTTCCACCAACAGCAACTACTCTACCCAAAACACCTACAGCACCCACTTGAAATATGGCTTCAGCTTGCGCTTGAAAAAATCAAACAACTTCAGCCTTAACACCACCCTGCAATACTCCGACGGCAACGAAAAGTCATATTCCCTCTACAACACAAGATACTACAAGGAATCAACCAATACCAACACCGACAAGCAGTACCGCACAACCCCCTCACGAAATTTCGAGACCGATCTCTCGCTGCAATACTACCACACACTCTACAACAAAAACAAACTGCGAGGCCAAGGACTCTCCCCTATCGCCCGGCAAGTCGTCGTAACCATCTCCAACCTCACCTCCTACAACCGCAGCTACCGCAACGAGCAGCTCTACCGCTGGATAATAAACGACATCTCCACCGACGACCTCATGAATCAGCTGCAATACCTGCCCACTGAATATCAAGAACTACTCGGCGCCCTCGATGCCAACAACAGCACACGCAAAGACATGCGCACCATCACCAACTCGCCCAGCCTGCAAATCTCTGCCAGACTCGGCAAGTGGAATCTCACCCCCACCTTTGAGCTCAATATCGCCAATGAGCACCTTGACTATAAGCGCGGCGCCATCGACACCACCGCCATCCGCACCACACTCACACCAGGCCTTCGCCTCTACGCAAGCTACCGACTGGGCAACGCCACAAACTTCTCGCTATCAACATCCTACAGCACAGCCCAACCCGACATGCTGAGCCAAATGGCGTATGTGGACAACACCAATCCCCTACACATCGAGGAGGGCAACCCCAACCTCAAACCAACCCGCCACTGGCGCAGCTCACTCTCGTTTGACCGCACCATAGCACGACTGCAGATGATGATGCGCGGCTCGCTCTCGTGCAACAGATCATTCAACGCCACCTCCCACACCTCGCTCTACGATCCGACCACCGGCATCTACCACTCCAAGCGAGTCAACACCCGCGGCGCCATCTCGCTCGAAGCAAACTACACCATACAGTGGTTCATCATACCCAAGCTCAAGGTGCAAGACGAGACCCGCGTCGCCCTGAGCAAAAACTACAGCATACTCAACGCCGACATCACCTCGCCACAGCAGGTGCTCAACGCACAGCGCAGCCGCACCGTGGCCAACACACTCAACCTCACGTACTTTGGCGACAACCTCGAGCTCATAGCGCAGCTGCACATGCAAAACCGCAACTTCCGCAACGCCGCCCGCTCGGGCAACGACTACAACTACTGGGACTACGCCCTCGGCCTCAAGGCCAAATACCTCATCGCCAACAAATGGGAACTCAACCTCGCGCTCGACTACGACAACAAGGAGGGCTATATGAGCGACATCATGAACCGCGACCACCTGCTCGTGGATCTCTCGCTCGACTGGAAGATACTGCGCAACCAAGGCACCATCACCCTCGGCGGCAGCGATATATTCAAGCAATACACCTCCCACTACTCCTACGTCGGGCCCAACTCACGCAGCGAAAACGAGAGCCTGTCGCTCTCACATTATTATTATGTGAAATTCACCTACCACTTCGACGGCCGCCGCAACCACAAGCCCGCCAGCCGCACCACAGCCCCCGCCACCAGCGGCACTGTCAAACAAACCAACGTCGTCGTCCATAAAAAATTACAGATGGAATAATGACGGATAAAGAAAAAAGAGGAGAGAGACACAGGGCGCAAAATGCGGAAAAAAACAAGCAGATTGCGTGCTAATTTCTATGAAGTGCGTGCTAATTTCTGTTCACAGCGCTG
>JAZUHM010000171.1:0-3623 GCA_045641725.1 Bacteroidaceae bacterium
TTCGAAGGTATCATAGAGCGGGAATCGGCAGTCTGAGATGACACCAAGCACATTGTCGCTATATTTTGTATACAAGCTCCATGCTTCTTCATAGGTACGGGCAAGCACAATCTTTGGACGGCCACGCATACGAAGCATCTCCAACTGAGAATTAAGTGCCTCTGTGGCAAACTCCAGACTCTGCTGCAACACAAACTTATACAGCGAGGGCAAGATAGAAGAATAAAACCTGATATTGTCCTCCACCAGCAGAATCATCTGCACACCCTCCTGAATATCGTGCTCCATGTTCATGCGATCCTCAATAAGCTTGATGATCGTGATAAGCAGGTCGGTATTGCCAAGCCAACAAAACACATACTCAAAAATGCCCAGGTCGATATTCTGCATGCGTGCAGTGATACCATGGCTGAACGGAGTGAGCACCACAATAGGAATAGCCTCGTAGTGAGTCTTGATACTCTTGGCCGTGTCAAACACATCGTCAGCCTCGTTGGCAGACTTCGAAGGCATACAGATAACCAGGTCAATCTCGCCGTGAGACAAATGAACCTCAGCCTCCTCCTGAGTACTCACCTGAATAAAACGAGGAGGAAACCTAAGACCCAAACGAGCATATTCCTGGAAAATCTTTTCGTCCACACGACCATCATCCTCCAACATAAAAGCATCATAAGGATTAGCCACAATAAGCACATTGCAGATTCGCCGCTGCATCAATTCCGTAAACTGAGTGTCTTTAAGCTGCATTGATTTTGAGTTTTTTCGAATATAATAAAGTGCAAAAATAAGAAAAAAAGTTGAGAAGAAGGAATATTAGTGCCAAAATGCGTAAAATTATTAAATTTCACAAAATCACATTACCACATTGTTATTAAAAATATATTTGGTAGTGCGCACGATGCGCAAAAATCAATAGTAAAAATAATAAAGATAATAAAAATATTTTTCTTCGAGATAAATTCACATTTTCACAAATTCACATTTTCATTATATTGTTGTCTGGTAAAACAAAAGATTGTGATTGAGCCGTCTCCTCCCCTGTTTAGGGGAGCTCCGCGATGCGGTGAGGGGTAGCCCCAGACGAAGTTACTAGCTTTGCTAAGTCCTACCCCTCTGGCTCTTTGAGCCACCTCCCCTAAACAGGGGAGGAGACGGCTCAATCATAATCCTCACACGAATTTCCTGCCATATAAATAATGTATATAGGACAATTTGTCTTGAGGAGTTCCGCGGAGCGACTGAGGGGTAGCCGCACAAATTAAATTTCACCGCAATCTCCCGCTATGTTCACGAACTTTGCCCTGCTTTGTCCCGGAGCCATTCTGCTGGTATGGTCGCTCGTCTTTCTGTGCAAGAAGAAAGACTCGGCCTACAAGTGGATACCGCTGGCGCTGTGCGTATTGTGCGCCATGCACTTCGGAGCCGAGGGCATTATTCTCTCACAACAGGCCGACACAACCACCATGGCCTGTCTGAACATCGTCAAGCAGGTTGTGGGGCCCATGAAACTGCCCGTGCTCATCATCTACTACAGAATGCTGAGCGGCAAAAAGCCCATTGGCTGGGACTTTATCGTGTGGTTTATGACTATCGTGGCCCACAGCGCCGTGGTTATCACACTGACCGTGCTGATAGGACTGCATAACGCTGGCCACTTGTTTACCGACCTCGTGGCGGGCAGCAGCTCAGCCATGCCCGCTGGCAAGGAGACGGAGTTTTTCCGCTATATCTGCACCGACGGCTATAATGCCATACTGCTGCTGCAGCTGGCCTTTGTGGCATATAGCGCCATCGTGGCCGTTAACCGCAACCGCTATGGATGGACTGAGATAAAGAAGGTGTGGAACGGACAGTCGGCGCGCATTCAGGCCGTCACATTGCCCACTACCATCATGCTGGTGGCCGCCAGCGCACTGCGCCGTGTGGCAGGCGACGCCTTTCTGTGTGAACACCCCGCCGTGTCGGCGCTGTTCTCTATTGCCATAGCGATAATAGTGCATATCATAGCCTACGTCTGCAACATGAGCCACACCGACCCCGACGATATTGCCGACCTTATGGGCGACAAGCTGACCGAAGCCGACATAAACATGGTAGAAGCCACCAATGAGCAGAAGAAAATGATTGTGGCAAACTTTCTGCACGAAATGGACGACAACAAGGTGTACCTGGATTCCTCGCTCACCATCGAGAGTCTGGCCCAACTGATTGGCACCAACCGCACCTATATCTCCAGAATGATTAAGATTCGCTATAATCAGAACTTCCGCGAATATATCAACCGCCGCCGCATTAAATATGCCCAGGAGTTTATGCTGCACAACCCACATGCGCTGCTCGAATATGTGGCCTCCGAATGCGGCTACATGAGCACCTCAGCCTTTAGCAAGAACTTCCAGCTCTATGTGGGCATGTCGCCCCGTCTGTGGGTGAACAACCAAAAGCTAATGGCCGAAAACAATAATTCATAACACATTACCTTACCCCCATTCCTTATATAATTATGAAATATCTTCTCTCCCTAATACTGACGAGCCTGATATGCATGGCTGCCAGCGCACAAAACGCCGCCGACTGCGAATTTCAGTGCGGCGACCTCTACTATAAAATCTGCCAGACGGGCAAGAAAGACGTAGAAGTGGTGCGCCGCACAGGCGAATACAAGAAACTCAGCCAAATAAGCGTGCCCGACAAAATCACAGTCGGACAAACCCAATACAAAGTGGTCAAAATCGGCGACGGCGCCTTTATGGGCTGCGCCAATCTCAAGGCCGTAAGCATCGGCTCGCAGATTAAGGAAATCGGAGAATACGCTTTTGACGGCTGCACAGGCCTCAGCAGCATACAAATCCCCAAATCGGTAAAGAAAATCGGCGATCTGGCCTTTGAGAAATGCTCTTCGCTCAAGCAAGTCAGCCTGCAGAAAGGCCTTGTCCACATCGGCTCGGGCTCGTTTGGCTACTGCACGGCGCTGACGGAGATTTATATTCCGGCCAGCGTGAAAACAATTGAGGCAGAAGCCTTCTACGGATGCAGCAACCTCACTACCGCCCGCCTCAGCAAGAAGACAAAATACACCGACAGCGGCACCTACAGCAATGACGACGACTTTGAATACTGCGCCTTTGACGAGGGCGTAAAAATCGTCCTTTATTAAACGCCTGGCCTCGCCACCCCATCCCACATCAACGCTTTATGAATGAACTGCCCGCAATAATAAAAGATCTCGCCCTTATCCTGGTACTGGCCGGAGTCGTGACGCTCATATTCAAGCGACTGCGCCAGCCATTGATTCTGGGATATATTGTGGCAGGCCTTATCTGCGGCCCGCACCTGAGCATTTCGCCCAGCGTGGTTGACATAGAGAGCGTGCACACTTGGGCCGACATAGGCGTAATCTTCCTTATGTTTACGCTTGGCCTGGAGTTCTCGTTCAAAAAACTCATTAAGATGGGCCCCAGCCCCGTAGTGGCGGCGTGCACCATCATCTTCTGCATGGGCGGTCTGGGCTCTATTGCCGGACATTTCTTTGGGTGGAACCAGATGACGAGCCTCTTTTTGGGCGGCATGCTGGCCATGTCGTCAACCACGGTAATCTTTAAAGCCCTCGACGACATGGG
>JAZUHM010000172.1:0-3806 GCA_045641725.1 Bacteroidaceae bacterium
ACGACACAGTAGTGTGGCAGACATACTTGAGGTAGTAGTTGAGGCCCACAGCCATAGACTGGGCGTTGGAGCCGGTGATAGTTACCTTGCCGCCCTTTGCCTCTACGGTATAAGTCTCGGCTTTTTGTTTCTTTTGTTTAAACACAAAATCCTTTGTGTGGTTTGGAGCAATGCGGCCCACGAGATTGTAGAGAGCCTGCTCGTCTTTTGTGGCAGCCGATGCCAAGAGGCATACCGTTAGCGCAACCATAATGAGAAGTGATTTTTTCATTTTTAAAATATTTTGTTTAGTTATTATTAGCGATTTAAGGGAGCGCTTTTTCTCCCGTACAAAAGTAATGCTATTTTTTGAAATATCAATAACTATGCAAGAAAAAATAAAAAAAACATGTGGCTAACGAATGATTATGCGCAAATTGGGGGCAAATTGTAATAATGTGCATACATTTTTATATTTACGAATATTTTTTTGCTCTTATCAAAAAATGTGCTATCTTTGCAAAAACAAATACATTATTATAATAAATAACGATTATTTCCAATTCTACGAGTTTATGAAACATATTATCACATCACTTCTCTTGCTTTGCTGCGTGGCAGCAGGCGCCTATGAGTACAAGTTGTTTGGAGAGACCTACTCCTACTCCAACTCTTACAAAGATTCTAATTCGACTATTACCTACGCTATGAGGACTGATGAGTATGATGGCAGTCCATACGCAGTGGCCTTAAGCCGTACGAGCACTGATGGTGCCATGCGATTTGCAGAATCTCTGACTTATCAGGGCAAGACTTACTCTGTAGAAGCCGTAGCCGACTTTGCCTTTGATCAATATAAATATGTACAGATACTCAATACGGGCAATTCTATGGTGAGCATTGGCCGTGGTTCTTTTCAAGCTTGTAATAATCTCAGAAAAGTTGTGTTGGGCAGCAATATTAAATACATTGGCAGTTATGCCTTTTCTTCATGCCTAAATATCAATGAATTGCAGATGGGCCCCAATATAATTAGTATTAACTCATACGCTTTTAAGGGTTGCCAAATTCCATATTTGGAATTACCCAGCACTATTACGGAAATAGGTACGAGTGCTTTTTGGGGCAACAATAGTCTCAAACTAATCGATTGGAATCTCGATCCAGAGAAAATCAGTGCCGAAGATATCATAGACAATAAGGTTTTTGAGCCAATAATTACTTCCAAAGTTATAGTTCACACGAAAACTCTGAAGCAAGCAGAGGAGGCTAGGAAAATTTTTACCCATGTTTATTGTGAGGAGGAGAATGGCAACACTGATGCCTTGACTTATTATAAGGGCCTTTTCAACATGAAGGTGACAGACGACAACAAGGTGCTCAGTCATTACAAAGTCCTGAGTGATTGCGACATCAATCAGGATGGTGCAATTAACTCTACCGACGTCGTGACCATCTACAATAGAATTATTAACGGCTCCATCAACAAGCACAACGGCTATGAGTACGTTGATATGGGCTTCCCCGGTGACAATTATGCGCTATGGGCAACTTGCAACATAGGCGCCTCTACACCTGAATGCGTGGGCGACTACTTTGCGTGGGGCGACAACGTACTGCTGTCCTACCAAACCGGAACGCTGTTTAAGAAATACGGTTTTACCCAAGCAAACTATACCCCTCCAACTCCCGTTAAAGAAATAACTACGGACCTCCTGCCCACAGTTTATCAGCCTACCATTACCAGGATGGGAGGCAAATGGAGAATGCCTACCGGCGCAGACATAATTACGCTGGCATTGGGCAGCACCCGACAGGAGGTAACGATAAACGGCGTGAAGTGCATCGAGTATAAAAGCAAATATAATGGCAACAAACTCTACATCCCTATAGCAGGCATGATAGATGGATTGGAAATCGGTAGCAAGAATGAGGCCTGGTACTGGACATCCGAGGCCGCAGTCCACAATCAAGCTATGGCTACGCGATTTAACGGTTTTGAATTTCCTGTCGCCGACAGGTATATCGGAATGCCTATACGCGCGGTAGTTTCCAAGAAAGATGTTGAACAATAAGATTTTACACCAAACCTTTACGACTAATACATTATTATAATATATAGCAATGAAAAAGTATCTCTTTCCCTTCTTTATGCTCGTACCTATGCTGACAATGGCACAGTCGTTTACTAGCGGCGACCTCCAATATTGGGTTACTTCAAGTTATAACTTGACAGTAGAGGTCGCAGGCCTCACCAACGGTATGCCAGAACACCTTGAAATCCCTAACACTGTGACCTACTCCAATTTAGTTTATAAAGTCACAGGCATTAGAGAGAATGCCCTTCCAAATAGTCAGAATCTTTCTAAATACGATAGTGAAGAATTAAATAAATTAAAAACTCTTTGCGTAGGCGATAATGTCACTGAATTACCACAATATTTTTTAGCGGGCAATACCAGCGTTAGAGCAATACAATTAGGCTCTGGCCTTAAAAAAATAGGCGCTTCTGCTTTCAATAGTTGTACTTCGCTGGAATCAATAGTAATCCCTGACGGCGTAGAAAACCTGGATCAAGCTGTTTTGTGGAATTGCACAAACTTGAAAAGCGTAAGGTTGTCCAAGTCGTTGACAAGTGTCCCACAATCATTATTGGGTAAATGTCCTAGTCTGGAAGTCATTGATTTCGGCAGTTCTAAATATGAGGAACTGAATAGTATGCTTTTTAGTGGCGCTTATCCAAACTTGGTTAATATAACCATGAGAAATGCAACCCCGCCATTCACATGGTCGACAACATTTCCTGCCCCAGTTGTAAAAAACACATATCTGCATGTACCCGTAGGATGTGCGCAAGCATACAAGAATATGGCGTCATACCAGAACTTCAAGGCTATTCTTGACGATGTAACTGATGCCCAATGTGCAGATCCTCAAATTCATGTTTCAAAAGGTCGTATTGGCTTTAGTTGTGCCACTCCTGGAGTTACATTTGAATATACAGTTACCACAATGGGCGCCAAGGAAGAAGTCTTAGAAAATGAATACATTATTTCTGAGCCTTATTTGTTTGTAATTGTTCAGGCAACAAAATCGGGCTGTGAGCCCTCAAACACTTTGACCAAAAAGGTGCCATATTCTGCCCTATTCTCATCACCCGACCTCAACGGCGACGGCAGTGTGAACACCACAGATGTCGTGGAAATCTACAACTACATCATCAACGGAAACTAACGGGGCAGATTTCTCAAAACAACTCTTTGTGCACTGATTTGATGTTTGCCCGTGAAAAAACGATTTTCGGATAATTTATGGGCAGAGTAGAGCAAAAAGTCATATCTTTGCATAATAAAATACAAAAGAATGAAAGGAATCGTATTAGCAGGCGGCAGCGGTACCCGCCTTTATCCTATCACCAAAGGCATCAGCAAGCAGCTGATTCCTATCTACGACAAGCCGATGGTGTATTACCCCATCTCGGTCTTGATGCTCGCTGGCATCAAGGAGATTCTCATTATCTCTACTCCCACCGACCTGCCCCTGTTTAAGCGACTGCTGGGCGACGGCTCTGACTACGGAGTGAGATTTGAATACGCCGAGCAGCCCTCGCCCGACGGTCTGGCCCAAGCTTTTATCATCGGCGAGGAATTTGTGGGCGACGACTCTGTGTGCCTTGTTTTGGGAGACAACATCTTCCATGGCAGCGGCTTTGAGAATTTATTGCTCAAGGCTGTGGAGACCGTTGACACCGAGCAGTGCGGCTGCGTGTTTGGCTATCGCGTCAACGACCCCGAGCGCTACGGCGTGGTGGAGTTCGACAAGGACGG
>JAZUHM010000173.1:0-6263 GCA_045641725.1 Bacteroidaceae bacterium
ATTTTTTATCGAATCTAGTTTTTTCCGGGGGGGGTAATTATGTCGCAAATATAGTATTATTTGTGGAAAAGACAATAAAAATAGGGTGTAAATTTGCTATTTTTCGTGAAATAGTCAAAATGGCCAACAAAAATAGGGTAAAATTGAATATCTATGCGCCATTATTCGCCTTGGTCGAGGTCGGGTGATTATGATGAGTGTTGTTGTCAGCATGCCTCTTGAGAAATTTTTCGTTAAGCGTCGCGGCAGCAATTTTCTCAGACGTAATTTTAAGTCACCGCGCGATGACATTAAAGTCACCGGGCGATGACTTCAAAGTCACCGGGCGGTGACATTTAAGTCATCGGGCGGTGACTTAAAATCTGTTCGCGCAGAAAAACGGCAAACTCGGAGAAAGGGGTTTCTAGCGCGCATTTACTGAAATTCAAGTTGTTTTTTGCCGGCTGGCAATGTTGCAATATTTAGAAAATTGATACAAAAATATAGACAAAAGTGAAATTTTTCTCAAAAATCATTGCGTTTGTCAAGAAAATGCATTACCTTTGCCGACGGTTTAAAAAATTGAGATGCAATGAATTCGCACAGCATTACGTCATTGGCTGCGATAAGAACGCAGTTGCCAAATTTGATGTGATGGGCAGCATACCCCCTTGTGGTAAGCTGCCTGTTTTTCTTTTTGGGCGCGTGGTGAGTGTGAAAACGAGCGTTGATCCGGGCCTGAAGAACCTGCGTCTTAGCCAGGATGGCTGACACAAAAGTTCGGATGGCCGACATATAATCTTGAATTACTAACATTATAATATTTAAATAGGTATGGCAAAATATATTTTCGTGACGGGAGGCGTTGTGTCCTCGTTGGGCAAAGGCATTATCTCGTCGTCTATCGGCAAACTGCTGCAGGCTCGCGGCTACAAGATTACAATCCAGAAGTTTGACCCGTATATCAATATCGACCCGGGCACGCTCAATCCCTATGAGCACGGCGAGTGTTATGTGACGGTGGATGGCATGGAGACTGATCTTGACCTCGGTCACTACGAGCGCTTTACCGGCATCCAGACCACCCGCGCCAATTCCATGACCACGGGCCGAATCTACAAATCCGTGATCGACAAAGAGCGACGCGGCGACTATCTGGGCAAGACCATACAGGTGGTGCCGCATATCACCGACGAAATCAAGCACAACATCAAGCACCTGGGCGAGACCGGTGACTACGACTTTGTGATTACCGAGATCGGTGGTACCATAGGCGACATCGAGAGCGCGCCGTTCCTCGAGGCTATCCGCCAGCTCAAGTGGGAACTGGGCCGCGACGCCGTGAGCATCCACCTCACCTATGTGCCTTATCTCAAGGCCGCCGACGAACTCAAGACCAAGCCTACACAGCACTCTGTAAAGGAGATGCTCTCATACGGAATTCAGCCCGACATACTGATTCTGCGCACCGAGAAACACCTCGACGACCAGATGCGAATGAAGGTGGCCGGTTTCTGCAATGTTGATCTGGAGTGCGTAATCCAGAGCGAGGACCTCCCCAGCATTTATGAGGTGCCGGTGAATATGCAGAAGCAGGGCCTTGACTCGGCCATCATGCGCAAGATGGGCATTCCCGTGGGCGAGACACCAGCCCTCGGCCCATGGCACAAGTTCCTTGAGTTACGCCGCAATGCCACCGACATTGTGCGCATCGGTATGGTGGGAAAATACGATTTGCAGGACGCCTATAAGTCAATCAACGAGAGCCTGTCGCACGCCGCCACATACAATAACCGCAAGGTGCAGATAACCTTTATCAACTCCGAGTTTCTCACCCCCGAAAACCTTGCGGCGCAACTGGAGAGCGAAGACGGCCTCGTTATCTGCCCAGGATTCGGCCAGCGCGGCATAGAAGGCAAAATCCTGGCGGTGGAATATGCCCGCACCCACGACATCCCTTGCTTCGGCATCTGCCTCGGCATGCAGATGATGGTGATAGAATTTGCCCGCAACGTGCTTGGGTACACCGATGCCAACAGCAGCGAGATGGACAGCGCCACACCTCACAATGTGATCGACATGATGGAAGATCAGAAGACCATCTCAAACATGGGCGGCACAATGCGCCTCGGCGCCTACGCCTGCCAGCTCGTTAAGGGCAGCGTAACTGCTGGAATCTACGCGCAAGAGCAGGTTAGCGAGAGACATCGCCACCGTTATGAGTTCAACAATAAATATCTTGACGAATATGAGAGCCGCGGCATGAAGTGCGTGGGCCGCAATCCCGACTCCAATCTTGTGGAGATCGTGGAAATTCCCGAACTGCGCTGGTTTATCGGCACGCAGTTCCACCCCGAGTACCAGAGCACCGTGCTCCATCCGCACCCACTCTTTATGTCGTTCATCAAGGCCGCGATCAGCAAATAAATGCAGTCGATTAGCTAACGGCTATTCGCTGTCATAAACAATAAACATAGGCGAGCATAATTTGCCCGCCTATATTTATAAAAGAATTTGGAGCGCCCGAAATGCAATCGGGCGCTCCAAAAATTGTGGGTTGTTGTGAAATTACTTGATAGAGCCAAGTTCCTTGCCAACCTTGATGAAAGCAGCAATACACTTGTCGAGGTGCTCGCGCTCGTGGCCTGCAGAAACCTGCACACGGATACGAGCCTGGCCCTTTGGCACTACAGGATAGTAGAAACCGGTCACGTAGATGCCCTCTTCCTGCAACTTGGCAGCAAATTCCTGCGAAAGCTTAGCGTCGTAGAGCATAACTGCGCAGATAGCAGACTGAGTAGGCTTGATGTCGAAGCCAGCAGCCATCATCTTGTCGCGGAAATAGTTTACGTTCTCAACGAGCTTGTCGTGGATTGAGGTATCTTCCTTGAGGAGGTTGAACATCTCGATACCAGCGCCAACGAGTGATGGAGCCAGAGAGTTAGAGAAGAGATAAGGACGGCTGCGCTGGCGCAGAATGTCGATAATCTCCTTGCGACCGGTGGTGAAACCGCCCATAGCGCCGCCGAATGACTTGCCGAGGGTACCGGTGTAGATATCAACGCGGCCATAGGTGTTGAAGAACTCGCTTACGCCGTGGCCGGTAGGACCAACAACGCCGGCAGAGTGGCTCTCGTCAACCATAACCAGAGCGTCGTATTTCTCAGCGAGGTCGCAGATCTTGTCCATAGGAGCAACGTTACCGTCCATAGAGAACACACCGTCGGTTACGATGATGCGGAAACGCTGAGCCTGAGCCTCCTGGAGGCACTTCTCGAGCTCTGCCATGTCAGCATTGGCGTAGCGATAGCGCTTAGCCTTGCAGAGGCGCACACCGTCGATGATTGAAGCGTGGTTGAGGGCGTCAGAGATAATTGCGTCTTCCTCGGTCAAGAGAGGTTCAAATACACCGCCGTTTGCATCGAAGCAAGCTGCGTAAAGAATGGTGTCTTCTGTCTGGAAGAACTCAGAAATCTTAGCTTCGAGCTCCTTGTGGATATCAGCAGTACCGCAGATAAAGCGTACTGACGACATACCAAAACCGCGCTTGTCCATCATGTCCTTAGCGGCCTTGATGAGGCGTGGGTTGTTTGAGAGACCAAGATAGTTGTTTGCGCAGAAGTTCAATACTTCCTTACCTGCAACCTGGATGGCTGCCTGCTGCGGGCTCTCGATGAGGCGTTCATTCTTGTAGAGTCCTGCTTCCTTAATCTCAGCGATTGTCTGGCTGAGATGCTCTTGCATTTTACCGTACATATTTGTGTGTTTTAGAATATTGTGTTAGTTGTTTTTGTTTATTTATGTGCAAAGGAAATCATTTGTTGCGAATATTCAAAGCATAAAGGCGCATAAATGAATTTTTTTGCCGTTTTTTTTGAATTTTGTTTTGAAATTCAAGGTTCAGTTGGCATTCTGCTGGTTATGGAGTGCCTATTTGCCGAATTTCTGGTTGAGTGGAGAGGTGGCGTAGTCGCCCTCGTAGAAGAACGACACGAGCTGCTTCACTTCTTCGTAGCAGCGGCGTGCTTCGGCCTCGTTGCCTTGGGCGAGATAGACCTCGCCGCGCAGATGGAGTGCGAGTGGCTTGAATGATTCTGCGTTTGGCCATGTGAGGACTCTGTCGCAGCAGATGGCAGCGTTGTTGAGTTCTTTAGCCTCAAGGAAAGCCTCTGTCATGGTGGTGAGATAGAGCGGCACATTTGGCATCACGCCGTCGGCAGCCTCCTTGACAGGGCTGTTGAGGGCCTCGTTGATGAGTTTTTGCATGTCGCGGGAGGTGGCGGTGGCGCAGATAATGTCTTTTTTGTCGTAGAGGCACATTGCCAGCTTGCTCTGGGCGGCCATCAGTCCGAAGCTGTAGCCTATAGCCACGAGCTCTGGGTCGTCTGACAGCTGCAGCGAGCGGAAGTCGGCGTAGCTCTCGTCAAAGGCAATCTCTGCATTTTCAAAATCCTTGCTTTGGGTATATACGGCAGCGCGTCCCAGTCGGATTGTGTTGTACATCATGAGCAGGTCTGCGCCGCTGGTGTCTATGGCTCTGATGCGATTGTCGGTAATGTGGTGCACCAGATTAAGGGCCTTGGCGTAATGGTCAAGGGCTTTGTTGTATTGTTTGTCGTTGGCGGCATAGGACGCCAGGGCTATCTCGCTGGCAATCAGTGTGACTTCGAGCGAGTCGGATTTCATGCTCTTGATATCCTCATACAGGGCGTCGGCCTTGGCGAAGTAGTCTTTAGCGGTCTGTTGGTCGCCGATGCTGTCGCGATATAGCGTGCCGCACATGGTGAGGTACTTGGCTCTGAAATCGGGTGTGATATTAAGCTGCAGCGCCTCGTTGATGGTTTTGGCGCCGGCGGTCCACTGCTTGGAGCGGATGAGCTGGCGTGCAGACTGATAGAGTTCTTCTGCTTTTTGGTTCTGTGCAAGGATTGTGGTTGCGCCTGTAAGGATTATCAGGGCGCTGATCAGGATTTTTTTCATGTCGGGATATTGTTGTGATGTGTTTTTATTCGCCAAATTTGTCGCGCAGAGGCATTTCTTCCTTGTGTGTGGTGTAGAATTGCGGGTCGTAGATTTTCACCTGCGCCCAGCAGCTCTTGGCAGAGTTGACCGACCCGTTGGCCAGCATGATTTCGCCTTTGGCATTGATGATGGCGGCTTGCCATATCTCGCCCGATGGCATGGCCATGGCCTGCTCGATGAGCCCGAGGGCCTCGTTGTATTTGTGGTTAGCGGTGTAGGCTCGGGTGGCTGCGATCAGCATCAATGGGCCTTGCAGCATAAGTGCGCCGCTTATGTTGGGGTCGTCGCCATAGAGGCCCTTGTTGAGTTTTTCTACGAGCTGATATGCAGTTTTGTAGGCCTTGGCTGTGTCGGCGGGCTTCTTGAGATACATGCCCACCTCGGCCTGCTGCAGCATCAGGTCGAGTTCCCAGCCTTGGGTCACAAGGTCTGAGTCGGTGGAGTGCTGCATCTGCGCATAGGAGTATTTGAGTTCGTTGAAAGCCAGCTCGGCGTCCTCATATTGCTTGGCGTGGTAGTAGTCGATGGCGCGGCTCTGCTTAAACGAGTTGATGCACATCTGCAGGTCGGAGGGCTTCATGCCGTTGGCCAGTATGTTTTCCATCTGCATGTGGTTGAGCAGAGTGATAGCCTGATTGTAGTGGTCGATGGCCTCGCTGTATTGCTGTTTGGCCTCGGCAAACTGCGCGAGGCGGGTGCTGGCGTAGGTTACGCCGATATTGATTGGCCCTTGTGAGGTCTGAATTATCTGCGGGTAGAGGCTCACGGAGCGCATGAAGTATTCGGCGGCTTTGGTTTGGTTTTTGAGGCTGTCTTGATAGAGAATGCCGCTCAGCGAGAGGTAGAAAGCCTTGGTGTCGGCGGGCAGGCTGAGCTGGTGAATCTCGTCGAGTTTGTTGGCGCCCAGCATACACTTTCCTTGGGAGATGTATTCCACCGCCTGTCGGTGAATAGGCTCCACCTCGTTGAGCTGAGCCGTGACAGTAGAGCATATCAGGGCGAGGGAGAAAATCAGGGAGATAAGTCTGTGCATGGTGTGGTGAGTCGGTTTTGAGAGCGTCCCGCGTAGTCGGCGGCAGACGCAGTTTTTGGAGTCTTTGTGCAAAAGTAATAAAATGGATTGACAAAACCTTAATATTCCCCCTTATTTTTTATAAATAATGTATATAAGTGCAGTTTGCGAGCGTCCCGCGCCGAGCAGCAATTGAGGCAGAGTTGTCGCTCGAGGCTCTAAGGTCGGTGCTCGGCGCGGGACGCGCCAA
>JAZUHM010000174.1:0-3720 GCA_045641725.1 Bacteroidaceae bacterium
GTACGAGCGGCCCCTTGAGGAATTTATACACAGGCATCGACAGGCGGAATCCCTTATCGACGGCATCCTTACAGATTGGCCAGCGGTGGTAGTTGAGGCCGTAGAGCACCTCGCCCGTAGAGCCGAGGTTGAACTTCTTCACCCTGATGGGATAGAGCGAGCAGCTGATGGGCTTGTTCACATTGTGGCGGCCCTCACGCTGGGCTTTCTCAATGGCACAAAGGCAGTTGCCGTTTGCATCATAGCACGTAAAGACGCAGTCCTTGCCATTGACGATGCTGGTGACCATGTCGCCCTCGCGGTCTATGTAGGCGATGCCCTGCTGGTCGATTACCTCACGCGCCTCAGGCGCCAGTTCGTTTTCTATCAAGGGCAGGATGTCCTCTATGTCGGCCACTTCTTCCATGGTGATAGGCGCGCCGGCATCGCCCTCAATGCAGCAGATACCCTTGCAGGCCTTGTAGTTGCAGCAAAACTGCTCTCTGAAAATGTCTATCGAGCAAAGCACATTGCCCACTTGTATTATGTTCATATCTTACCTTATTAAATTATTATATATTGCTACCAGACTATCTCGCTGCGACCATGGCTGCGCAGATAGTCGTTGGCTGACGAAAACTGATGGTTGCCGAAGAAGCCGCGATGGGCGCTCAGCGGCGAGGGATGGGCCGACTGCAGCACCAGATGGCGCGCGGGATCAACCAAAACGGCTTTCTTCTGCGCATAGCTGCCCCACAAGAAAAAGACCACATGCTCACAATGCTGACTCACGAGTTTGATAACAGCATCGGTGAACAGCTCCCAGCCACGGCCGGCATGCGAGTTGGCCTGGCCCTGGCGCACGGTGAGCGTGGCGTTGAGCAAGAGCACTCCCTGGCGCGCCCACCGCAAGAGACTGCCGTTCTCAGGCATCGGAGCGCCCGTATCGGTCGAGACTTCCTTGATGATATTCTTGAGCGACGGCGGCCACTTCTTGGGATTGCACGAATTGGGCACAGACAACGCATTGCCAAACAAGTCCAAAGGCTCTGCCGCCCCGGCCAGTCCCTCGCTGAATGAGAAACAAAGACCCTCTGCCTGCCCTTCCTCGTGATAAGGGTCCTGCCCCAGGATGACAGCCCTCACATCGTCGGGGCCGCACTCGTTGAAAGCGGCAAAAATCTTGCCCTGAGGCGGATAGCACACGCCCTGCGCATACTCCGTCTCCACAAACTGCCACAGCTTCTGGAAATACTCCTTCTGCATCTCGCTGCCCAGCAGTTGGGCCCATCTGTTGTCAATATCTATATTCATCTTGCCGCAAAGGTAGCACTTTTTCTCCAATCTGCATCATCCTGTCGCAAAAAAAGGAGTGCCCACAAGGGACACTCCCGTTTAAAAAAGCGAATAAGAATGTGCACTTTGTGTAATCTCTACATGGCAGCGCACAAAACGAACCTCAAACTATTCGTCTAAAATCTGTTATGTCATAGCCGTCAGCACTACTGGGGTAGCAAGTCCCGGGCATAGGCCGGCAGCTGCAAATTGTCATATCAATAAGCCTGGTCGTGAACGCCCTTTACCGCGCGGCCGCTTGGGTCGTTCATCTCCTTCCACGCAGCGTCCCACTCCAACGCGATGCTGGTAGAACATGCCACCGAAGCCTCCTGGTTTACTGTGCGGGCGGCACTGTCGCTTGGGAAGTGCTCTGCAAATATGCTGCGGTAGAAATATTCCTCCTTGTTGAGCGGTGTGTTTATCGGGAATCGCTCTGCCGCGTGAGCCATCTGCTCGTCGCTGACGGCCTTGGCGGTCATATCCTTGAGCGTGTCAATCCAGCTGTAGCCCACGCCGTCGGAGAACTGCTCCTTCTGGCGCCATGCCACGCTCTCAGGCAGCATGTCGGCAAAGCCGTCGCGCACAATTTTCTTCTCGATTGTCTTGCCCGGACACATCTTGGCGCTTGGGTTGGTGCGCATGGCTACATCCAAGAACTCCTTGTCGAGGAATGGCACGCGGCCCTCTACGCCCCACGCCGAGAGGCTCTTGTTGGCTCTCAGGCAGTCGTACCAATGCAGTTTGCCGAGTTTGCGCACTGTCTCGTCGTGGAAATCCTTGGCCGTTGGGGCCTTGTGGAAATACAGGTAGCCGCCAAATACCTCGTCGGCGCCCTCACCACTCAGCACCATCTTGATGCCCATGCTCTTGATAAAGCGGGCCAGCAGGTACATAGGAGTTGAAGCGCGCACGGTGGTCACATCGTATGTCTCTATGTGGTAAATCACATCGCGGATGGCGTCGAGGCCTTCCTGGATTGTGTAGTTGATTTCGTGGTGTACGGTGCCGATATGATCGGCAACTTCCTTGGCCTTTGCGAGGTCTGGTGCGCCCTTGAGACCCACAGCAAACGAGTGCAGGCGTGGCCACCATGCTCGGGTGGTATCGCCGCTCTCCACACGCATGGCGCTATATTTCTCAGCGATAGCAGAAATCACCGAACTGTCCAAACCACCCGACAAAAGCACGCCGTAAGGCACGTCGCACATCAACTGGCGCTTTACACTGTCCATCAAGGCTGTTCTCACCTCGTCCACCGAAGCCGGGTTGTCCTTTACGGCGTCGTACTCCATCCAGTCGCGCTTATACCAACGCACCATCTTGCCCTCGCTACCGAGGTAATAATGGCCGGGCAGGAATGGCTCATATTCGTCGCAAAAACCTTCGAGCGCCTTGAGCTCGCTGGCCACGTAAACCTTGCCGTCCTTGTCGTGGCCTATATAAAGAGGAATCACACCTATTGGGTCGCGGGCAATCAGAAAGTCGTCTTTTTCCTCATCGTAGAGCGCAAAAGCAAAGATGCCGCTGATGTCCTCCAGAAAATCGATGCCCTTCTCGCGATAGAGAGGCAAGATTACCTCGCAGTCGCTCTGAGTGCTGAATTCATACTTGCCGGCATACTGGTCGCGGATAGTCTGATGATTATAAAGCTCACCATTGACGGCCAGCACCTGCTTACCGTCGGGGCTGAACAAAGGCTGTCGGCCCGACTCGGGGTCAACAATCGAAAGGCGCTCGTGGGCCAAGATGGCAGTCTTGCCAGTGTAAATACCACTCCAGTCGGGACCGCGATGTCTAATCTTGGCCGACATTTTAAGAGCCTTACTTCTCAATGCTTGAGTATCTCCTGCAATGTTGAAAATTCCTACTATTCCACACATAATAATTTCAATTTAATTTTTGGTTCGTTATTTCTTATTTATCTTATCTACTTTCTTTTTAACTTTTCAATTAACAGACAATCTTGCCAGTCTGTCATCAAAAACCATTACTTCTGTAACAAAATTCAAGTTTTTACACCTCAAATCTTTACAAATGCAAAGTTTTACGGTGCAAAAGTAGAAAAATTTTCAATATCCGTCAAGAAAAAACGACACTTTTTCACTAATACCGCTAAAATTACGACATTTTTCAAAGTTTTGCCATCCAAAAATGACATTTTTCAACAAACCGAAAGCTTTAGCGGACTATTTGGGAACAGTGGAAAAAATACTGGGGAGGACGTTTGAAATAATTTAATCAAAACATGTGATCAAAAAGTTTGTCACAGACTTGCGACTTTCGGCTACTGCTGCGGGCGGGGCTGCCTTTATAAGAGTAAACTCTTAACAGCCAGCCCCACCCCCAGCAGTAGTGGTGCCAAGCACCACCGCAAGTCTGCACCAAAAGAAAAAGTGGCTACGC
>JAZUHM010000175.1:0-1788 GCA_045641725.1 Bacteroidaceae bacterium
ATTTTTTCATTATCAAACTAATAAATCAGATTTCTACGTTTTGCGGGCGCCTTAAATCGCAACGTCCTTTCTGTTTGTTAGACCTATATATATTTAAAAGGTTTAATCTCTCTGGCGAAAACTTAACAAAATTTAGCATTAAAACTGAAAAAGGTGCAACCCCCTACTTATGCAGAGGATGCACCTTTTTGTCTTAACGCTGCTAATTAAGCACCTGGATTGATAGCACCAGATGGGCAAGCGTCAGCGCAAGTACCGCAATCTACGCAGAGATCTGCATCGATTGAATACTGATCGCCTTCCTGGATTGCGCCTGATGGGCACTCGTCGATACATGTACCGCAAGCTACGCAATCGTCGCTAATTACATAAGCCATGTCTGTAAGTTTTTAAAGTTAATATCCGTTTGCAAAGGTACAGTATTTTTTGAAATCACAGCAATTATTAGCTCTTTTTTTTGCTCTAAAATACTAAAAAGCACATTTTTCCGTTAATTCATTGTACTTAAGCACGGCAGAATGGCCAAAAATAACGAAATTTGCAGTCGTTAGAATTTGCGCGACGCATCTGCCAAGAACACTCGTCGCACTACAAACAACTCAAGATGCATAGAAAACTTTATATAATATTAATAGGTATAGCGATGGCGTGCTCCGCTATGGCCCAGCTCAACAACAAGGTGCAAAACAAGCCGTATATTGATTTGCGCCCGTTCCACTACGGATTTTCCATCGGATTGCATCAGCAAAGCCTCCGCTTGCCCAACTCCGGCTACATTGACCCCGAGACTGGCCAGCAGTGGCAGGTGTCTAACGACAGATTTGACCCGGGATTCACCGTGGGCCTAATCGCCGAGTGGAGAATAAACAGCTACCTCGGCTTCCGCGTGCTGCCGACCATGCACTTTGCCAACAAGCACCTCACCTTTCGCGAGAAAACCACCGGCGCACTGGAATACCAGGACATGAAATCAACTTACATCGCCCTGCCTATCGACCTGAAGATCGCTGCGCCGCGCCACAACAACTACCGCCCATATCTGCTGGTCGGCGGCTACGGCATGTATGACCTCAACTCCAAGAGCCAAGCCAACATTGCAACCAAGCAGCTCTCGTTTGGATTTGAGGTTGGCTTTGGCTGCGATTATTACATGCCGTTCTTCAAGTTCTGCCCCGAGCTTAAATTCTGCTTCGGCCTCAACGATGAACTGCAGACCAACCGCTCCAAGCTCAACGACCAGACAAAAAATATCTTTACCAAGTCGGTAAAGGACGCCCACACCACGACCATAGTACTAACACTGCATTTCGAATGAAAACCACCCTGCTCGTAGTGGGCAAGACCAACTCGCAGCCCCTTATCAAGATGACCGACGACTATGTGGAGCGCATCGGCCACTTCACCCCCTTCAGCATTGAGGTGATACCTGAACTGCGCAACGCCCGCTCGCTGTCGTTTGAGCAACAAAAGGAGCGCGAGGCCCAGGACATACTGCAGCGCCTCAAGCCCTCCGACTATGTGATTCTGCTCGACGAGCACGGCGAGGAATTCACCTCGATACAATTCTCGCGCTACATCCAGAAGACCAACAACCGCGGCGCAGCCCGAGTGGTCTATGTCATCGGGGGCCCATACGGCTTTGCACCGGCAATTTATGAGCGCGCCAACCACAAGATTTCGCTCTCCAAGATGACGTTCTCCCACCAGATGATACGCCTTCTCTTTGTCGAGCAATTCTACCGCGCCCACACCATTCTCAACAACATGCCCTACCACCACGAGTAAGGC
>JAZUHM010000176.1:0-8762 GCA_045641725.1 Bacteroidaceae bacterium
TCCAGAGCCTCTTGGCCGCTCATGCCTCTCACGTCGATGTCAGATTTGAAATTCAGACGTGTCTCGTGCATCGAATCGCGGGTGGATTTGCCGATAAAGTTCACAGATGCATTCTTCTCGGTCGCAGCAGGTGCCTCGGTAGGCTCAAGCTTGTCGCGGCTCACTGTGAGTTTCATCATGCCAGACTGCACGGTGGCATCGCGGTTTGAGAGTTTTATGATGATACCTGTTGACGAGCTGCCCTTAATCTTGACATAAGAGCCCACAGCCAGAGGTTTGTCTGCTGCAGATTCGAGCTCAGGAGCCATCGGCTTGTTGTCAGTATCTCCAGGGTTTTGCTCAATACCACGCAGTCGCTTGCGCTCCTCGCGGCGTTCGCGGCGGCGCTTGATCTGCTCCATTTTGCGGTTGATGCTGTCGTCGGAGTTTGTGGCATCGTCTAATATCTGGGCCTTAAACTCGTCAAGCTCTGCGCGCAGACGGTGAGTTTCTTCCTTCTCTGCCTGAGCCTCCTTGATAGAACGGATGGTGTTTTCAATGATGGCGTTACTCTCTTTGAAAAGAGACTCTGCCTTGTCCTTAGCCTCGTTCATAAACGTCTTGCGCTCCTTGTCAAGGTCTGCCAGACGCTTCTCGTAGGTCTCGATCATTTGCTGCAGCGTGCGCTCCTTTTGGTGCACGGCCAGGCGCTTGTTCTCCCAATATCGCTTGTCGCGCACAATATCCTGCAGATACTTGTCGGTCTTGATATAATCGTCGCCCACCAACTGCGCCGCCTGGTCTATCACGTGTTGAGGCAGGCCGATGCTGCGTGCAATCTCTATGGCAAACGAGCTGCCCGGATTGCCTATCTGCAAGACAAAGAGTGGCTTCATCTCATGGCGGTCATACAGCATGGCGCCATTGACGATGCCCTCGTGATTGTCGGCATAATATTTGAGATTCTGGTAGTGGGTGGTGACCACGCCGTAGGTTGACTTTGACAAAAAGACGTCGAGCATAGCCTGGGCGATGGCAGCGCCAATCTGTGGCTCTGTGCCGCCGCCAAACTCGTCAATAAGAATCAGGCTGCGTGATGAGCATTGGCGCATCATGTTCTTCATATTAAGCAGATGACTTGAGTAAGTACTGAGGTCGTCCTCAATGCTTTGCTCGTCACCAATGTCGATAAACAGACTTTCAAAAATACCGGTGCGCGAGTTCTCTCTCATTGGCACCGAGAGGCCGCACTGCATCATATACTGCAGCAGCGCCACCGTCTTGAGGCACACCGATTTGCCGCCGGCGTTAGGTCCCGAGATAAGCAGCAGGCGCTGGTTGCTGGCCAGCTTGATGTCGTGCGGCATGATGTCGCGGCCTTGCTTGCGCAGGCTAGTCTCCAGCAGAGGGTGGCGCGCCATTACCCAGTCCACGATAGGAAATGGGCTTAGCATCGGCTCAAACGCATCCATTTTGTCTGCCAGCACAGCCTTGGCTCTGATGAAATCAATCTTGCCGAGGAAGGCAAAAGCCTCAAGCATGGCTGGTATCTGCGGACGTACAATCTCGGCCATGGCTTGCAGAATCATGATGATGGCGCGTTGTTCCTCCATCTCGAGGGTGCGAATGCGGTTGTTGGCATCTACTACCTCTGCGGGCTCAATAAACACGGTCTTGCCTGTCGCAGACTCGTCGTGCACAATGCCGCGTATCTTGCGCTTCAGTCCCGGTTTGATAGGAATAACCAGTCGGCCGTCACGATAGGTGGGGTTTACGTCGCGCTCCACATAGCCGCTCTCTTGTGCTTTTTGCAAGATGTTGCGCAAGGATATGGTCACGCTGCGCTTAGTGGCGGCAAGAGCCTGGCGTATCTTGTAGAGCTCGGGCGATGCGTCGTCCTTAACTTTGCCATAATTGTTGAGAATGCTATCTACCTGAATTATGAAACGCGGAAATTGCTCAATTCCGCCAGCCATCTTGGCAAGCAGTGGATATTTGTAAACGACGGGAACTTCGCTGTCGTCTGCAGAATTTGAGGGACGCGGGCTGTTGGCCGGTTCTGTCAGGAAACTGATGATATTGGCAAGAGTCTCCATGCTATTGCGGAGGGCAAAAAGATCTTGCTCCTCCATGTATGTGCCTTTCATCTGCAATCTGAGCAGCGAAGCGCGCATATCGTTGAAATTCTGTGTAGGGAAATCCAGATCGCCATACATAATTGTGCGGAATTCCTTGACCGCAGCAAGTTGGCGATTGATTTCTGCAACATCGGTGAGAAATTTCATCTTGCCTACCTCGTCAGCGCCCATAGACGACAAACAGCGCCCTCTGAGCAGAGTGCGAATTTCATTAAATCCAATTTTTGATTCAAAATTTTTTGGGTAAATCATAGCAGACAATTATTTTTCTCGTTTCTTGCACGCACGTAAAACATTATTATTATACGCGACGCGTGCATTTGGACTGCAAAATTACTTAAAACATTTGCCATAACGAAGAAAATTTGGCACAAACACAAAAAAAACGTCACTTTTGTTTGTAATTTTCGAAAAATGTATTACTTTTGCACTCGAAATCAAGAGACACTCGTGCTGAGACACAGCATTCCGTCCCTATTTTTCACTTAGGAGAGATGGTAGAGTGGTCGAATACACCGGTCTTGAAAACCGGCGTGCTGCAAGGCACCGGGGGTTCGAATCCCTCTCTCTCCGCCAAGGACAACCTAAGTGATAAGCCCTGACTTGTAAAAGCCAGGGCTTTTTATTTCGGCTGGCATGGGGGTTAGAGCCTTGTTTTTTGGATTCTCATTTTGTTGACTATGCCAGAATCTTGGAAATAATGCGAATATTCACGTTAATCTTTGGTGTGTAATAGATATTTGACTATCTTTGCATATTGTATTAAGTAAATCACAGATTTAATGTGCACAGATTCTTATAGTTTGCTTAACAACATAAATTGTCCGGAGGATATTCGCAAGCTGCCCGTTGAGCAGTTGCCTCAGTTGTGTGGCGAGATAAGGCAGAAGATTCTTGAAGTTCTGTCAAAACATCCTGGACACCTGGCCTCAAGCTTGGGTGCCGTGGAGATTACCATTGCATTACATTATGTTTTTAATACGCCATACGACCGCCTTGTGTGGGACGTGGGCCATCAGGCGTATGCCCATAAAATTATAACCGGACGGCGTGATTCGTTTGACACCAATCGCCAATTGGGCGGCCTCAAGCCGTTTCCGTCGCCCGAGGAAAGCGAATATGACACCTGCACATGCGGTCATGCCTCTAATTCTATTTCCATAGGCCTTGGCATGGCTGTTGCGGCGCAGCTTCAGAGCAATACAAAGCGCAAAGTGGCCGTGGTTATCGGCGATGGCGCAATGAGCGGTGGCCTTGCTTTTGAGGGAATCAACAATGCCTCCTCTACGCCCAACGACCTCTTGATTGTGCTTAACGACAATAATATGAGCATTGACCGCAGCGTGGGCGGCATGAAATACTATTTGCAACAACTGCAGACCAGCAATTTCTATAATCGCTTGCGCTATAAGTTGTCTAAGAGCGCCGCGTCTCACGGTCTGCTCAGCGAACGCAAGAAAAATGCTATTATCCGCTTCAACAACTCGCTGAAATCGCTGATTATGCACCAGCAGAATGTTTTTGAAGGCATGAATATCAGATATTTCGGCCCTGTCGATGGTCATAATATCATAAAACTCGTAGAGGTCTTGCGTGATATCAAGGACATGAAAGGCCCCAAGATGCTGCATATCTACACCAAAAAAGGCAAAGGCTATGAGATGGCAGAGAAAAATGCCACGGTATGGCATGCGCCCGGCAAGTTTGATGTGGAAAGCGGCAAACGAATAATCGAAGCTCCCAAAACTGCAGAGCCGCCGAAGTTTCAGGATGTGTTTGGTCATACTCTGCTTGAACTGGCAGAGGCCAACCCCGACATAGTGGGCATTACTCCCGCCATGCCGTCGGGCTGTTCTATGAATATAATGATGGACAAGATGCCCGACCGCGTCTTTGATGTAGGCATTGCCGAGGGACATGCGGTCACATTCTCTGCCGGACTGGCCAAAGACGGTCTCATTCCGTTCTGCAATATCTATTCCTCGTTTTCTCAGCGAGCTTATGATAATATTATCCACGATGTGGCCATTAGTGGTCTCAAAGTGATAATCTGCCTCGACCGCGCCGGACTGGTAGGCGAGGATGGCCCCACTCATCACGGCGCTTTCGATATATCGGCGCTGCGTACAGTGCCGGGCTTGACTATCTGCTCACCCATGAATGAGCCGGAGCTGCGCAATATGATGTACACAGCCCAACTGAGCGCGAGCAAAGGCCCGTGGGTAATCAGATACCCGCGCGGCAAGGGCTCAACCATAGATTGGCGCACCCCAATGGAGAAGGTAGAGCCTGGCTCGTCGCGGAAATTGCACGAGGGCGACAAAGTTTGCGTCCTTTCATTCGGCCCGCTCGGGGCTGTTGTGGAAAAGGTAATCAGCCAGATGCCTGCCGATCAGGCTGCCCACGTCGCTCACTACGACATGCGTTTTGCCAAGCCCCTTGACCAAAACGCGCTCCAGGATATCGCCCAAGCACATTATAATAAGGTAATAACCATAGAGGACGGTGCACTGATTGGTGGTTTTGGCAGTGCTGTGGCAGAGTGGCTAATGGATCGCAATGCCAACATCCCACTGCAGCGCATGGGCCTGCCCGACAAATTTGTAGAACACGGCCCTGTCAAAGACCTCTATAAAATCGTAGGTCTAAATCAAGAAGCCATCGCCCAGGCAATAAACTCTGCTATTGCTGATAATTAGTACACTGGTGAATCATACACAAAAAAGCGAACAACAATGAAGATAATAATTGCAGGAGCAGGAAGAGTCGGAACTCACCTTGCCAAATTGTTTGCAAGAGAAAAACACAACATCGTGGTGATAGACAAGGACAATGAGCGCCTCAATGCCCTTAACTCCAACTACGACTTGATGACAAAGGACATCTCGCCAACCTCCATCACCGGACTAAAGGAGGCGGGCGTTGCCCACTGCGACTTGTTTATCGGTGTGACCCAATACGAGGACCTCAATATCAGCAGCTGCATTATTGCCAGCAAACTCGGCGCCAAGCGTACCGTGGCCCGCGTGAACGATATAGAATATCTCAGCAAGAGTTCCATGGAGTTTTTCAATACCATGGGCATCAACTCCATTTTTATACCCGAAATGGTTGCAGCCAAAGAGATTGCCAACGCTGTAGAGCGCTGCTGGACACGCCTCTGGTGGGAGCCCGACTGCGGCAATCTGGCATTGATGGGCGTGAAAATCCGCACCAACACCGAGATAACAGACATCCCTCTCAAAGACTTGCCAAACCAAGATCCGGCCTACCATATCGTGGCCATCAAGCGTGGCTCGGACACCATTATCCCTCACGGTATGGACACCATCAAGCCGTATGACATTGTCTTCTTTATGACCGACAAGAAGAATAGCGATTATATTCGCACTATCTGTGGCAAGGAGAATTACACCAATGTGCAGGATGTCATTATCATGGGCGGCGGCGAAACGGCGGTATATACTGCCAAAATGCTGCCGAGCAAAATGAATATCAAGATAATCGAACACGACGTCAACCGCTGCTACGAGCTTAATGAACTGCTGCCAAACAAAAACGTGATGGTAATTCATGGCGACGGACGCGACCTCTCGCTCATGAGGGAGGAAAACATTGACGACACCGACGCATTGATAGCCCTCACGCCTAATTCCGAGATCAATATCATCAGCTGCCTCACCGCTAAAAAAGCCGGAGTTATCAAGACTGTGGCCATGCTCGACGATCTCAACTTCCGCCCCATGGCAGAAAGTCTGGACATCGGCACGCTTATCAACAAGCAGTCTATCTCTGCCTCGAATATCTACAAGATGATTCTCAAGGCCGACGTCACAAACGTCAAGAGTCTTATGGTGGCAAATGCCGACGTGGCAGAGTTTACGGCAGCCGAGGGATCTAAAATCACAAAGAAGCTTATCAAGGACGTCAATGTGCCGGCCACAGCCACGCTGGGCGGCATCATTCGCGACGGCAAGGGCATGCTCGTAAATGGTATGACGCAGGTTTTGCCGGGCGACAAGGTTATCGCCATCTGCATTGACAATGACCTGAAACCCCTCGCCGCCTTGTTTGACTAAGGCGCCGCCCCATTATTCCTAATTACCAAAACCTTAGAACTCAACGATTAATGGCCAAAACCAAACTCATAAATCCGCTTACACTCTGCAAGATACTGGGTCTGCTTATCCTCATCGAAAGTCTGATGATGGCGGTGTGCCTCGTCGGCAGTTTTGTGTGGAACGAAGAAAACCAGACCCACTTCATCGTGCCGCTGGTAATCTGCATCGTGATAGGACTCGTGCTGCGCATCTTAGGCATCAAGGCACCCCAGGGCATCAACAGGCGAGAGGCATATCTCATCGTGAGTCTCCCATGGGTCGTCTTTTCTATCTTTGGCACCATACCGTTTCTCATAGGCGGCTATTGCACCGACCTGGCTTCCGCATTCTTTGAGTCGATGTCGGGCTTTACCACCACAGGCGCGTCAATCATTACCAATGTTGACTCTTTGCCCTACAGCATACTCCTTTGGCGCAGCCTCACCCACTGGATAGGAGGTTTGGGAATCGTATTTTTCACCATGACAATACTGCCAGTCACCGGCAGTGGCGAGGTCAGGCTCTTTGCCGCGGAATCCACAGGCCTGGCGCAGGAAAAACTCCATTCCAAGATGAAGACCACCGCCACCTGGATATGGAGTATCTACATCACCCTGACCATACTGTGCACCGTTGCGCTGTGGGCAGGTGGCATGAACTGGTTCGACAGCATCAACCATGCCATGTCAACCATTGCCACGGGCGGATTTTCCACCCACAGCAATAGCATCGCCTTCTATCAAAGTCCGCTCATCGAGTATATCCTGATAGTCTTTATGTTTATGGGCGGCATGAACTTCTACATACTCTACACCGCCGCCACCAAACGCACAATCAGCCCGTTTAAAAACAACAGCGAGTTGAAATTCTACGTCGGCGTGCTGGCCGTAATCTCAACCATCTGCGCTCTGGCACTCGTCATCCACAGCGGATATGACGTAGAAAGGGCAATACGCACATCCCTTTTCAACTGCATTGCCATCAACACCACCACAGGTTTCACCACCGAGAACTACCAGCTTTGGTTCCACCCCACATCGCTGCTGATAATGTTCCTGATGTTTGCCGGCGCCAGTTCGGGCTCTACCTCTGCGGCATTCAAGAGCATACGTATGCTCATCATACTCAAGACTATACGAGTGCAGTTTAAACGCATACTTCATCCCAACGCCATCATACCCGTGCAGATAAACAAGAAGCCGATTCACGTTGACGCAGAGCGCAATGTGATGTCGCTGCTGTTTTGGTTTTCGTTTATGATAATCCTTGGTACAGGCGCCCTGATGTGCGTTGGTATAGGTACCTACGACAGCTTTAATATCTCGCTCACCAGTGTCTGCAATATCGGCACCAATTTCGGCCACCACTTCGGCCCCGCCGACGGCCTCTCGCAACTCCCGTCAACCGCCAAGTGGATATGTTCGTTTCTCATGTTGGCCGGCCGTTTGGAGATATTTGCCATCCTCCTGCCGTTCACCCGTTCGTTCTGGAAGCGCCAATAGTCTAGGATGCACTTTTATTTTAATTTCTGAACGTGAATTATGAATCAGACGATAATTTCTGAAATTCACGTTTGATTCATGGAAATTCGTAAAAATCAAGTCCATGAATAAAGATAATACTGATATCTGTAAAGTTTTTATTGCCTGTGATTGAGTGGAGGACGTTTTTAGATTAACTGATAATTACTTATAATTGTAAGCGCCTCATTGATTGAGTTGACACCCAATTTTTTGAAAATTCTTAGGCGATGCGTTTTGATAGTGTTGACAGATATACATAAGTCTTTGGCTATATCTTCTATTGTCATACCTTTTTTGGCGCGTTGCATGACTGCCTTTTCTACAAAAGATAATACTAAGCCTAAATCAAATTCTGCATAACTTTTCGTGTCAAAATCGAATCTGAATCTTTTGCCAGAAGGAGTAAGAATCATACTGTCTGTTTTTTGTTTACTGGAATTTGAAAAAGAAAAAAGCCCAATACTAGTTATTCCATCTGGGCGAAGATATAAAGGCGTGAATTTTTGGTGGATAAAAATCTTTCTCTTTCTTAATTCAATTGGATAATCTATAGTACAAATATGATGAGCATATTCATTTCCATCTAACAATTCGTATAAAGGCTCATAGGCTTTTTTTGTAGAAAAAAGAAATGTTAATGTTTCTTCTGAAATGAATGACCAATAAGGAATAGCGCACGGTCTTTTAAAATCTTTAAAGGTAGCCTCGTCAATATAAATAAGATTCTCGGTTCTATAAAGCATTTCATGATTGTCAAAATCAACGATAACACTACTTATGTTATTAACACGAGCTTGAGCGTCCACGGCGTTAATCATAGAACTAAGTTCAGATTGTGAAATAGGATCTGCTTTTGTAGTGGCGTGATTGAAGAAGAGTTGATTAATCATATAATGTCAATTTTTAGTTTGTAGTGCAAATATACGATAAAAAATATTATAAGTGTTCACTATTTTTAGTGAATTTGTAGGTGTTCGACATGCGATATTGCAAAATCACCTTTTTTAGTGACAGGAAGTCGG
>JAZUHM010000177.1:0-4827 GCA_045641725.1 Bacteroidaceae bacterium
CATGATAGGGTCGCGGAAGTGCATGTTGGGACTTGCCATGTCAATCTTGGCGCGGAGAATCATCTTGCCTGGCTCGCACTCGCCACTATTCATGTATTCAAATAGCTTGAGACTCTCTTCTACGGGGCGGTCTCTGTATGGAGAGTTTACGCCCGGTTGGGTAGGGGTGCCCTTCTGCTGTGCAATCTCTTCTGCTGTCTGCTCGTCGATATATGCCTTGCCCTGCTTAATGAGTTCTACTGCGAGATCCCAGAGCTTTTGGAAATAGTCGGAGGCGTAGAGAATGTTGCCCCATTTAAATCCGAGCCACTCGATATCGCGCTTAATGGCCTCAACATATTCGGTGTCCTCCTTCTGTGGGTTAGTGTCGTCCATGCGCAGGTTGCAGACGCCGCCATATTCCTTGGCAATGCCAAAATCCAAAGCAATAGCCTTGGCATGTCCGATGTGGAGATATCCGTTAGGCTCTGGCGGGAAACGGGTCTGCACCTTACCTTCAATAGTGGCTCAGGAGTCGTAATTCTTAACTATATCTTCAATAAAGTTAAGGCTTTTCTTGACAGCCTTTTCTTCTGTAATTTCACACATAGTAGTACCTTATTTATAAATTATAGTGCAAATGTAAGAATAAATTCTTAAATCCCCAAGAAATGCAACGCCTATGCTATGATTTATGTGCCCTTTTGTGCAACAATTGCGTCATTTGCTTTAAAAAATGTTGAATATTGGAAGAATAATATTAACTTTGCAATCCAAAATAACGATTATGGGACGCAATAAATATTCGCAAAAAGAAATAGAATCCATAGCAAAATTGCTAAGGCTTAAATGTTCGGGTACTCGTTTTCAGCAGAAACAGGTGCGCCATAAGCTACGCGTGGAATACGAGTTTAATATCTCTGACTTTGGCGTTCAGGGGCAGGCGTTTGGCGAGGCTGATTTGCAAGAGTGCGTCAAGCGGGGGCGTATCCAAATTCTGGATGATGCAACCATTGAGGCAATGAAGGCAAAGCGCCTGCGCGACAAGCAACGCGACGAGGCTGCGCGAGAGGCTGAACAGATTGCGAGCGGCGAGGTCGTGGATTGGAAAAAGGCAATGGAGGAATGGGAAAAAGAATACCCGAATTCCGATGCGCAAGACGCCAAATCGTAATTCCAGATTTAACCACAACGAGCCTATTAATCAACTTTTATTATAAAATTTAATCTCTTGAAAATGAAACGAATATTCCTTTTTGCTATAATAACGCTTCTGGCGTGCACAGTTTACGCGGCAAAGATTTATCGCGGCAATTCAACCTACACGTCCGACGTCCTATATACCTGGGATGGCAAGCATTTGTTTAAGGGCAATTCCACATATACTTCCGACGTGTTGTTTACCTGGGACGGCCGTCATCTCTACAAGGGCAACTCCACCTACACGTCTGATATTATCTTGTCGTGGGATGGCAAACATGTGTTCAAGGGCAATTCTACCTATAGTTCGGATATTTTGCTCACTTGGGATGGCCGACATATCTACAAGGGCAGCTCAACCTATTCCAGCAATATTCTTGTCACCTGGGACGGAAGGCATTTGTATAGAGGAAACTCCACTTATACGTCAAACATTCTATATACAGCTGACGGCCCGGTTCCTGCTCCGATCTTGTCTTTGCTAATGTAGGTTTCTGGCTTGGCAAAGTTTGCTGTGAATTGTCGTTTTGCGCCTCGTTGCGGCGATTGCCAGTGGCAAACGCCTAATTTGCAGATTTATAGTCGATTCGGTGCGTTCTTATCTGGTATTTCTTCGTTCTTAAAAAATCAAGATTCGAGATAAATTCTGTTCACAGCGCTGTGAACAATTGTTCATAGCGCTGTGAACAATCGTTCACACCGGTGTGAACAAACGTTCACAGCGCTGTGAACGAAATTTATTGCGCATTTCAAAATTTTTAGCGCGCAGAAAAATGAATTTAGTGCGAAATGAAATTGTGCGAGAGTGTAGTGGCTTTAAACGATGGCGCTGTATGATGATGCGTGGTGTTGAATCGCCTGTGGTGTGGGCGGCTGTTAGTCTTTAATGGCGTTGGGTGTCCACGACTTGAAAAAACGGATGACTTTGGTTTTGTCGTACGACTGGCCGGATTCGAGGAATGACGAATCCTGGATGTGAATGACTTTGCCGGTGTTGTCGAGCACCACAAATACGGGGTAGCCAAAGCGGCTGGGATTGTTAAGGCGCTTCATCAATGCGGGATTGCCGTTTTTGCCGGAGTAGTTGACATGAATGTATTCATAATTGTCGTCAACGATTTGCTTGATGTCTGCATCGTTGGTGATAAAATCGGCAAAACGGAGGCACCAGGTGCACCAATTGCCGCCCACCTGGCAGATGACGTTTTTATTGCTGGTTTTTGCCTTGGCTACTGCGCTGTCGATCTGTGCAATGGGGTCGATGGTTTCGTTGTAAACTTTCTTCAAAGGTGTCTGTGCAAATGCGCAAGTGGCTATAAATAGCCCCAAAAATGCGAGTAAAAGTGTCTTTTTCATATTATTATTTAATAATGTATTGATATTTTATGGCAAAAGTAATATTATTTTCCATATTTTGAGTAACTTTGCAGCGTTTTTAATAAAAATATACTTTAAAGATGGATTTAAATGCTTTGACTGCAGTGACCCCAATTGATGGTCGCTACCATGGAAAGACCGCAAGTCTTCAGGATTATTTCTCAGAATATGCTTTGATTAAATACCGTGTCAGGGTTGAGATAGAGTATTTTATCATGCTTTGCGAATTGCCATTGCCGCAATTGGAAGGCATCGATAAGAGCCTGTTCCCAAAATTCCGCGCTATCTATCAGAATTTGTCGGAATCTGACGCCCAGAGCGTAAAGGATATCGAAAAGGTGACCAATCACGATGTCAAGGCTGTTGAATATTTTATCAAGCAGAAGTTTGATGAGATTGGCGGTCTTGAGGAGTACAAGGAGTTTATCCACTTCGGTCTCACATCGCAGGATATCAACAATACCTCTTTCCCTTTGATGCTCAAGGACAGCCTGGAGCAGGTTTACTATCCCGCTTTGCAGGAGCTGATCGACAAGCTCAATGAGTACGCTGAGGAATGGGCAGATATCCCAATGCTTGCTAAGACTCATGGACAGCCTGCCAGCCCGACACGTCTGGGCAAGGAAATCCGCGTGTTCAGCTATCGCCTCGAGCGTCAGTTTGCGCAGCTCAAGGCTTTGAGTTTCCCCGCAAAGTTCGGCGGCGCTACCGGCAACCTGAATGCTCACAATGTGGCATATCCATCTTACGACTGGAAGACTATCGCAAACGGCTTTGTGGCTAATCACCTCGGCCTCGAGCGCGAACAATATACCACACAGATCAGTAACTATGACGGTCTCGGCGAAATCTTTGATGCCCTCAAGCGCATCAATACAATCATGATTGACCTCGACAGAGATGTATGGCAGTATATCTCGATGAATTACTTCAAGCAGAAAATCAAGGCAGGCGAGGTTGGCTCAAGCGCGATGCCACACAAGGTTAACCCGATTGACTTCGAGAATTCTGAGGGTAATCTTGGCATTGCCAATGCAATTCTTGCCCACTTGAGCACCAAGTTGCCAATCAGTCGCTTGCAGCGCGACTTGACAGACTCAACCGTTTTGCGTAATATCGGTGTGCCTCTCGGCCACATGATGATTTCTATCGCAAGCACCATGAAGGGACTCGGCAAACTCTTGCTCCACGAAGAGAGCATCAAGGCAGACCTTGATGAACAGTGGGCTGTTTGTGCCGAGGCAGTGCAGACCATCCTGCGTCGCGAGGCATATCCACATCCTTATGAGGCCCTTAAGGCGCTCACCCGCACCAACGAGGCCATCACCGAGAAATCCATCCATGATTTTATTCAGCAACTTGAGGTTTCGGACGAAGTAAAAGCCGAACTTATGCAGATTACACCAAGCAATTACACAGGTATAAAATAAATTTAATTAAAACATTCTAATACTAACAACAATTACGCCGCGATGGCGTTAAAACAAACAATTATGGAAGAAAACGAATACAAGCCAATGTCGGGAGCTGATAATGAGAAAACCACATCAAGTGAGGGACAAAGCCGACCACAGCGCCAGCGTATTCCGTATGGAGAACGAGTGACATCTTCTCGTGGATATAAGCGCACGGGAGATTATCACCAGTCGCACAACAGCTATCAGCGTGACAATGATGGTTACAGACCATCCTACCAGCGTCAGGAAAGACCCTATCGTCGTCCAAATCGAGACAACGGCTATCATGCTGGCGAGGGACAATATGTAAACCCTCGATACACTTCTTACCAGTCTTCGCAAGAGAACGAGGGCGGCTATCAGCCACAGTATTCACAGCAGGAAAATGGCTATCAGCCAAGACCTCGCTACAATAACCCGCGTCCACGTTATGAGAATCGTGCCAACTACGGCGAGAATCGTGGCAACTATGGCGAGAATCGTGGTGGCTATGGCGAGAATCGTGGTGGCTATGGTGAAAACCGTGGATATCAGTCTCGGGGCGGATACCAAAAGCCTGGTTATCGCAAGGGTGGATACAATAAGCCTAATCGCCCATACCGTCAGCGCACTGCCGATTACGACCCAAGCGCTAAGTACAATGTGCAGAAGGTGCTTCGCTTTAAGGAGGCCAATATTGACCCCGATGCACCAATTCGCTTGAATAGATATCTGGCAAACGCAGGTGTTTGCTCACGCCGTGAGGCCGACACACATATTGCCGCAGGACTCGTGACTGTGAATGGCGAAGTCATTACAGAACTCGGACACAAGG
>JAZUHM010000178.1:0-10303 GCA_045641725.1 Bacteroidaceae bacterium
CCACGCTACGACGCCATCTTCAGCGTTGAAGAGGTCAACAAGCGCGTTGTGGAGGGCACTCCTTTCCGCGACGCCTACAAGCAGGTTGGTCTGGAGATTGAAGCTGGCAATTTTGTGCCAAACAAAGACATTCACCACACACATGAGGGCTCCGTGGGCAACCTCTGCAACGAGCAGATTGCAGCCGTCATGCAACAGGTGGTGGAGGGATTTGGTTTCGACGCCACCATCGCCGCCGAGCAGAAACTCATCAAAGGATAATCACGCAAAAATCCACTCGCCCCATGAAGAAATTTCTCTTAAGAATATCACTACTGCTAGTTGCCACCGCATGTCTGTGCGGCTGCAGCAGCGACGACGGCACCTATTCGACCTACAGTCACTACAAGGCCTCGTTTTCTTACACCAACGTGCTGACCACAGCCCCGCTAAAGAACTCACTGGTCAGCCCGGGCGAGTTTTGCACTATCCGCCTCACGCTCAACAAGCGATTGCTGTTTAAATCGCTCTATCAGACCGAGGAAAAAGACGTCACAGCTGCCGCCTACTATCAGACATTCCAGTGTCTGTCGGGCTTTATTGCCGGTTTGACCAACGTGCCAGACCCCGACAAAATAGATTTAACGAATGTCTGCTACGACCTCGCGTGCCCTAACTGCTTTAAGGACGACGCCATCTCGCGCGACCTCACTCTGCAGGAAAGCGGCTACGCCTATTGTCCCCGCTGCAAGCGCAAATACAATCTCAACATGCAGGGACTGGTGTGCGAAGGCAGCGCCGGCAAACCGCTCGAACGCTACCACATCCACTACGACGGCGCCAACAATATGACAATCTACAACTAAGGGCGCAACCTTCGCGCCGCACATAAAATGGGAGCTGCAACGATTTAGTCTGCAGCTCCCATTTATATTTCCCAACGGGTAGATTTATCGGCCCCACTTTTCAAAAATGCACGGTTTCATCGGGGAATTTTGCCTATCAAGAAATTCATTATTCATCCTCGGAAAGACCAATTTCCTGCTCGATAATACGATAAGCCAACGACGTTTCAAAGCCGCGCGACACCGCAAACGCAAGCAGTTTTTTGAAGCGCTCAAAGTTTGTCGCCACAGCCAATTGGCGGTTCTTCGACTTCAGCAAATCCACAAGCGTGTCGTGATATTGCTGCTCGTCAATATTTTCCAATTCATTGCGAACGGCAGGGCCCGACAGCCGTTTCTGACGCAGGGCAAACTCAATTTTGGTCTTGCCCCAATGGTTAAAAGCAAACTTATCGTGCACAAAAGCACGGATATAGCGCTCCTCGTTTATAAAATTCTCGTCTATCAATCGGTCAACCACGCGCTCTGCCGCCTCGCGGTCGAGCCCCGCCCGCATTGCTTTTTGCAAAATATCTGCGGGCGCATATTCGGCAGTAGAACAGCGGGCTGCATATCGCTGGTAAAGCTCTGCCTCTGTGGGAACCTTCGCTATTTTCGGCATATCACAAACCTTTCATTATTAAACATATCGGCCATCAGCTGCACATCGGCATATCCTGCTTGTGCAAAAACATCAGCAGTTTGCTGCCCCAGAGCCGCGTTTATCTCAACGGCGAGCCAACCGCCTGGCTTCAGACTTGCGCGACCCCAATCAGCGAGCGCCTTATAGAAAACCAGCGGATTTTCGTCGTCCACAAACAAAGCCAAGGCGGGCTCATGCTCCAAAACATGCGATTCCATCGAGGTTTTTTCCTTTTGCATGACATACGGTGGATTGCTCACGATGACATCAAAAGGGCCCTGCGGCCGCACTTCCGACAGCACGTCAACAGAGCAAAAACGAACATCCGCTTCGTTTTCAGCAGCATTGGCGCAAGCCACATCAAGCGCCGCTTCCGACACATCACAGGCCTCCACCTGCCAATCGGGATGCGCCAACTTCAAGCTAACGGCTATGCATCCGCTGCCAGTACAAGCGTCCATCACCCTCACTCGCGCCAACCCATTGCCATCAGACTCTTGCGGCAGCGCCAATTGGCCGACGATTTCTACAAGTTGCTCGGTCTCGGGACGAGGTATGAGCACCGAAGGATTAACCCTAAACCAATGGTCGCAAAACTGCGCGCGGCCTATGACATATTGTATCGGCTCACGACAAAGCAATCGCGCAACTGCCTCATCTACAGCCTCTTTCTGCTCTACAGGCAACTCGTCGCAAAGACCTGCCACCACTCTGGTGAACGACAGCCCAAGCAAATCCTCCACCAGCATGCGGCCTATGGCCCTTGCCTCGCCCTGACCATACACCGGGGAGAGCTGCTGCACTATATGATGAAAAATATCTGCCATGCTTGGCCACTTTATTTACGAGAAAACAAACTACATTATTTATATAATACAAAATCCGCAAGCCCAATGGAGCCTGCGGATTTTATATGAATTCACATCGGATTATGCGTCAATGTTAGCGCTGTTTGCATTGCGCTCGATGAACTCGCGACGCTGGTCAACGTCGTCACCCATGAGCATAGAGAATGTGTGGTCGGCCTCAGCCGCATTCTCCATTGTCACACGCTTGAGCAGACGATTCTCAGGATTCATGGTAGTTTCCCAAAGCTGCTCCTTGTTCATCTCACCAAGACCTTTGTAGCGCTGAGTGGTCACACCCTTCTCAGAACCCTTATTGTACTTGCGCATAAATTCGAGGCGCTGGTTGTCGTTGTAGCAATACTCCTCGATCTTACCGATCTTGCAGCGGTAGAGTGGCGGAGTAGCCAGATAGACATAGCCCTGTTCGATAAGACTCGGCATGTAGCGGAAGAAAAGGGTAAGGATAAGAGTATTGATATGGCGGCCATCGACGTCGGCATCGGTCATGAGGATTACCTTGTGATAGCGGAGTTTGTCGAGATTAACCTGCTTGCTGTCTTCTGTGTCAACACCGAAGCGCACGCCCAGAGCCTGGATAATATTATTTACCTCGTCGCTCTCGAATGCCTTGTGCCACTGCTGGCGCTCAACGTTGAGAATCTTACCACGCAGAGGAAGGATGGCCTGGAACTGACGCGAGCGGCCCTGCTTAGCACTACCACCCGCAGAATCACCCTCGACGAGGAAGATTTCACTCTCTACAGGATCCTTGCTTGCGCAGTCGGCCAGTTTGCCTGGCAGACCGCCGCCGGTCATAGGGCTCTTGCGCTGCACTGTCTCGCGAGCCTTGCGGGCTGCGATGCGGGCTGTGGCTGCAAGAATCACCTTGTCCACAATAACCTTAGCCTCCTTTGGATGCTCCTCAAGATAGTTGCTCAAAGCTTCGCCAACTGCCTGATTTACAACGCCCGAGACCTCAGAATTACCAAGCTTTGTCTTGGTCTGGCCCTCAAACTGCGGCTCAGCAACCTTGACGCTGATTACAGCAGTAAGGCCCTCACGAAAGTCCTCGCCAGAGATTTCAATCTTGGCCTTCTCAATCTGCTTGCCAGCGGTGTCCTCTGCATATTTCTTGAGCACACGGGTCAAGGCAGCGCGGAAGCCCTGCAGGTGAGTACCACCCTCGTGAGTGTTGATATTGTTTACATAGCTATGGAGATTCTCGCTATAGCCGGTATTATAAAGGAACGCAATCTCAATAGGGATGTTTTCCTTCTCAGTCTTGATATAGATTACGTCAGGAATGAGCGGTGTGCGCATAGCATCCTGATAACGGACAAATTCGCGCAAGCCCTGCTCGCTGTAGAATGTCTCGCTGCGAGGATTGCCCTCCTCGTCCTTGTCGCGGAGGTCGGTGAGCTTGATTGTGAGGCCGGCATTGAGGAATGCGAGCTCACGCATGCGGTCAGCGAGAGTGTCGTACTTATATTCTGTAGTAATAAAGATTGAGCCATCGGGCCAGAACTGCTGACGGGTACCGCGCAGATTGGTCTCGCCCACTACCTTGACGTCGTAGAGAGGCTTGCCCACAGAATACTCCTGCTGATAGATCTTGCCATCGCGGAACACCTGCGACAGCATGCGGGTTGAAAGTGCATTAACACAGCTGACGCCCACACCGTGGAGACCGCCGCTGACCTTATAGCTGCCCTTGTCAAACTTACCGCCGGCGTGGAGCACGGTCATTACGACCTGCAGCGCGCTGACGCCCTCTTTCTCGTGAATATCCACAGGAATACCACGACCATTATCCTGAACAATTATTGAATTGTCTTCACAAATAGTTACCTCAATGTGTGTACAATATCCGGCGAGAGCCTCGTCGATAGAGTTGTCAACAGTCTCGTAAACCAGGTGATGCAAGCCCTTTTCGCTAATATCACCAATGTACATAGCAGGGCGTTTGCGCACTGCCTCAAGGCCTTCCAGCACCTGAATATTGGACGCTGAATAATTTGTACCTTCTTTTAATTCTTCTGCCATAGAAATATTGTCTATTTTATAGCACAAAATTACAAAAAAAATACGACATACACGCCCTAAAACACCGAAAAAATCTATGATTTTTAATATTAAGGATAAATATGGGCGCAAAAGACGCAAAATAGCCCGCAAACCAAGCGTTTGCGAGCTATTTTTTGCATTTACCTACACTCACGAAAGGAAGCGGGCGAACGGGCTTGCTCCTCTCGCGAAAGCACTATTCTATCGTCCAGATGTCGTTGGTCTCAAGCAATTCGGCGAAATTGTGATACGGCTTCTTTGCCTTGACATCCTCTATCTGCTGACTGACGCAATCGTCGTAGGTAGGAGCCTCGACATCGCGAATCACGCCAAGCGCAATCGGGAAATCAGGACCCTCCATCATTGCGAGTTTCAACTGCAGGGTATTATCCTCGCAGTGAGCATCATGAACGAGCAAATCCTTCTCGGTAATACCATTTTCGCCAATCTTAACGACCTTAACGCCAAAGCCGTCCTGCACAAGACCAAACTCATTGTTCTCGCCAAAGATCATCGGCTTGCCATGTTCCAGATAAATTGCGTTTTTAGCGCGACCCTCCTTAGAATATACCGAATCATGAGTGCCGTTATTAAAGATTACGCAATTCTGGAGAATCTCGCAAACCGAGGCGCCCTTATGCTTCTGTGCAGCCTTGAGCACTTCTACCGTGCCAGCAGCATCTGTGGCCACGGCGCGGGCAAAGAAATGGCCTCTCGCGCCAAAGCAGAGTTCTGCCGGGCGGAACGGATCTTCCACAGTGCCATAAGGGCTTGATTTACTGACAAATCCGCGAGGAGAAGTAGGAGAATACTGTCCCTTGGTAAGGCCGTAGATTCTATTATTGAGCAGAATCATGTTGAGATTGATATTGCGGCGGTTGGCGTGGATAAAATGATTGCCACCAATGGCGAGTCCGTCGCCGTCGCCGCTGATCTGCCATACCTCGAGGTCGGGATTGGCCACCTTGGCGCCGGTAGCAATTGCAGCCGCACGGCCATGAATTGTGTTCATGCCGTAGGTCGCCATATAATGAGGCAGACGGCTCGAGCAGCCGATGCCCGAAATCACAGCATTGTCGCATGGGCGAATGCCAATCTCGGCCATAGCCTTATGCAGCGAGGCCAAGAAGAAATGGTCGCCGCAGCCAGGGCACCATCTTGGCTGTCCTTTCTTAAAGTCTGATGCTTTGTATTCCATAGTTGATGTCCTGATTTTTAGTCGTTAATAATCTGTGTGAACTTCTTCTGCAATTCTTCCACCACAAACGGCTGTCCCTTTACCTCATTATATTGGTACGGGGCGAAATTGTCGATTTTCGAGCGGAGGAAAGCAGCAAACTGACCCATATTCTGCTCGGCCACTACCACCTTAGGATATTTCTTGAGCACCTCGGCAGTATTTGCGGGCAGCGGATTGACAAACTTAAAGTGAGCAAGCGCCACCTTGTGGCCCTGAGCCCTCATCTCGTCCATTGCAGCATGCAGGTGACCATAGGTTCCGCCAAAGCCCACAATCAGCAGGTCGGCATCGTCCTTATCGCCCAGCACCTCTACGTCTGGCACAGGAATCTTATTGATTTTCTCCTGTCGCAGCACGGTCATAACGTGGTGATTCTCAGGTTCTGTAGAGATTGCGCCGGTCTTATTATCCTTCTCCAAACCGCCAAGAATGTGCTCAAAGCCTTCGCGGCCCGGCACAGCCCAATAGCGCACGCCCGCAGCATTGCGCTGATACGGAGTCCAGCTGCCCTTGAGTTCTTCGGGCACAAATGGAGGATTGATAGCGGGATATTTATCCAATTCTGGCAAGCGGAAGGCACCGCTGCCGTTGGCGATATACGCATCGGTCATCAAAACCACAGGAGTCATGTGCTCCAAGGCAATCTTGCACGCGCTGTAGGCAGCGTCAAAACAATCGGTGGGAGAAGTGGCAGCCACTACAGGAATCGGGCTCTCGCCGTTGCGGCCATAGAGCACCTGCAGGAGGTCTGTCTGCTCAGATTTGGTAGGCAAACCAGTGGCAGGGCCACCTCGCTGCACGTCGATCACCACGAGCGGCAGCTCCATGATAACGGCCAGATTCATTGCCTCCGACTTAAGGCAAATACCTGGACCTGAGGTAGATGTAACGGCCATAGCGCCGGCAAAAGCGGCACCTACGGCAGAGGCACAGCCCGCAATCTCGTCCTCACACTGCACCGTGGTCACGCCGAGCGACTTGTGCTTAGAAAGTTCGTGGAGAATATCGGTGGCGGGGGTGATAGGATATGAGCCGAGGTAGAGCTTGAGGCCCGCCTTTTCGGCTGCGGCAATCAGACCGTAGGCAGTAGCCTTGTTGCCCGTGATGTCCATATAGCGGCCGGGCACCTTGGTCTTGCTCTCGATGCGATAGACATTGACAGCGCTGCTGTGAGTATTATGGCCGTAGTCATAACCAGCTTGGATAACCTTGATATTTGCCTCTGCCACGGCAGGTTTCTTGGCAAACTTCTCGCGCAGAAAATTAAAGGCGATATTAAGGTCGCGGTCGAACAACCAGCACACGAGGCCGAGCGCAAACATATTGCGGCACTTCATCTGCGCCTTATTGTCCATGCCACTGTCGGCAAGGGCGTCCTTAACCATCTGCGAGAGCGGACACGCTATCACTCTGTCGGGGTCAACGCCCATCTCGCCGAGGTAATCTTCGGTCTCAAAGGCGGCTTTCTTCAAGTCGGCAGCCTGAAAAGAATCTGTATCGATTATGATTGTGGCGTTTGGCTTAGCATGGCGCAGCTGTGTCTTGAGGGCTGCGGCATTCATGGCCACCAATACGTCGCACTTGTCGCCGGGAGTATAAACTTGCGAGGCTCCGATATGCACCTGAAAACCACTGACGCCGGTCAGACTGCCTTGCGGAGCGCGAATGTCTGCCGGATAATTGGGGAAAGTGCTGATGCTATTGCCCACGGTGGCAGATACTGTAGAAAAAATGTTGCCTGCCAGCTGCATGCCGTCGCCTGAGTCGCCGGCAAAGAGCACTACAACATCTTCGAGATTAGTTATTTGCATTTGATCACTCATGATTTTGAGAGATAAAAAGATTATAATTTGTTTATTATTCGCTAAAGTAATACAAATTTAAGCATTTATTTAGCACTAACAGCCAATTGCAACCCAAAAAATCACATTTAACCTCAAAAAACTTGCCTTTTAGGCATTATTGTCAGCAATCGCATAAATCTGCCAGCGATTTTGCTATTGCCAAAGGGCGTTTGGGGCTCAATGGAAAAACACTGGGGCGTTAAAAAGAAGCTATAGTCTTCTGTTATCAAAAAATGCTTTAGCGGAATATCGCTTCGGTCGATGTTTGGCGCAGTACTCGCCGAACTACAAAGGACACCAATCAAACCATTGGCATCGTCCGTCCTAACCTCCTTATCTCCTTAAAACTCCCACAGAGCTCACAGAGAACACAGAGTCTCAGCACAATAACGATGCAGATTTCGCCCACAGAGCAACTCGCAGTGCGAGTAGAGTACACAGAGCTTCCAACCAAAAGCCTCTGTGAGCTCTAACACCACAGGTGTTTTCTCTGCGTACTAAAATCTCTGTGCCCTCTGTGAGCTCTGTGGTAAAAGTCCACCAACTCTTAAAAACAACTATGGCCTGTTATTTTCTCTATAACTATCCCCACTAAATTTCCACTGAGCCGCGTTTGGGGCAAGGGCGGCGCGTGGGGGGTTGGGGATTATACACATAAAAACGAGACCAAACAATTGCTGTTCGGTCTCTATATAATCTTGAAAATTTTCCAAGTAAAAACACGTAAATCCCGTGGCTATGCTACGGGCGTGCAGCGGCTATTAAGCGAGGCTGTTTACGTGGAGTGCAAGGCCAGACTTGATGTTAGCTGCCTTGTTTGCGTGAATCAGGTTAGACTTAGCCAACTTGTCAAGCATCTTCTGTACTACAGGGAGCATAGCTACGGCCTGAGCCTTGTCGGTAGTGGCGCGGAGCTTGCGAACTGCGTTACGCATGGTCTTGCCATAGTACTTGTTGTGTGCTGTACGAGTCTTAGTCTGACGGATTCTCTTTAAGCAGGATTTGTGATTTGCCATCTTTTATTCTGAATTTCTTTTGTTCTACTTTATGTTTATTGTAGCCCGTAGGAGAGTCGAACTCCTCTTTAGAGAATGAAAATCTCTCGTCCTAGCCGATAGACGAACGGGCCTCCACAGTCCTCAAGAGAGGTCTCTTTCGGATTTTGCGGTGCAAAGGTAGGACTTTATTTCTAATCTACAAAAACTTTTCGCAATTTTTTTTGCAAATACGTGACTTTATGTGCTTATCTACACGTTTTTTGACCGAAATTGCACATTTTTTACCTCAAACTGCGCCGACTGACCCCAAATTTGTGCCGCCGTTATTTGTTATAGTCAAACGAAATGCCGTTCCACTTGAGGGTATGAATCTCTTCGTCGAAGTCGCCATTGTCCTTATACACGATTTCGTGCACTTTGATATCCTTGCCCTTGCGAGGCAGCTCAAGATATCTGTGGGCGTTGGTCTCGGGCATGCCGCTAAACGGAGCGAACCTCAGCGGGGTGAGCATCTTGGTGTCTTCGCTGTAGATATAAACGATATAACCGGTGTCGAAGCCGTAGCACGAGATCATGCCGTCGTTCACATTGTCGGGATTGTCGATGCCAACCACTTCGTACTTGAAGTTACTGCCGGTCATCCCGGTGGTGCCGAAGCGCTCTTTGTCTTCTTGTGGGAAATAGTAGTTCTCGCACTGGCGCCAGCTGATGATAAACAGCTTGGCACCGTCCTTGCAATTCCAGTATGCGGCATTATAGCGGACTGATCCGTCGCCTTCGTCGCCCCAGTCAAAATAGCCGTTCGGCTGGTCGAGTGTCGGTTCGCAGTATCTCCAGAAATCGTCGTCGAATGGTTCCAGGGCCGACACAAACTGCTTGATGCCTACGCCGCCTTTCACCTTGAACGACATATTGAGTATCTCGTTTTTCAGGATATAGCCATTAATATAGTCATGCTCCTCGCAGTCGCCCTCGCATTCGTCGTCGCCGTCTTCATCTTCTTCGTCTATACCGCGACCATCGGCCTCGGCGTCGTCTGCCACGCGCTTTGCCTCAAGGAGATTGCCCTTGAAGTCAAACACCTGCAGCACAGAATAGCGTCCGTCCTCGGGGTCATAGGCATACGTCATGCAGTTGAGGGTGTTGTCGGTCACATTATAGCCGATATAGCCCTCAGCCGCGGGGAGGAACAGGGCTGTCTTGGGAGCAAGGCTTGCCTGGATAAGATATGTATAGATATTGCGCTCGTCGGGGCATCCTTGCACCACGGCATACACCTTCTGGTCGTCGCGGTTCATCACAAACTCCACATCATCTACAGTCATGATCGAAGCCAACGGCTGCACGCTGGCCTTCTCCCACTTGAGTGGCTTGAACTTAAGCGACGTAGTCAGCACCGAGGCGACCTTGCCATTGTTGTCACGCAACCAGAGTTGCTTTTGGGGCACGCCGTCGGGGGATTTAGCGCCGGTTTCGGTCACATAGGCCTTCCAACCAAAACCTTCGCCCATGAATTCCGCATCTTTGGGCAACGAATTCTGAGCCAGGGCCAGAGGTGCACATACTGCCATCAGCATCAGGCTCACGAGAAGCATCAACGACTTTTTCATATCATCATCTGATTTTTATTGTTATTGACTAAAATTTTTCAAATCTTATACAACATATCAATCTTCAAGATATTGTATCGAAATTATTAAATTTGGAATTTCTACAGAACTGTACGTCAGCAATATTGCTCGCATTTGAGTCGTCTGCTCCCCTAGGCGAGGGGAGCTGTCGCGTAGCGACTGAGGGGTCGAT
>JAZUHM010000179.1:0-2430 GCA_045641725.1 Bacteroidaceae bacterium
GCTATTGCGCAGATAGTCGAGCATCTGCAGATAGCAGGTAGAATCCTTGTCGCCATAGCCAAAGCCGTAGCTGTTGTAGCTGACGACTTTGATGCTGCCTGCCGGCGCGGACTGCGGCAGATTGATTGGACAATAGGTAAACAGCTGATAGGCGCATGCGGCAAGGGCCAGAGCGCTCCAAAGCCAGTGGCGCGACTGGAGTATCAGCCACACGAGGATAAAAGCCACGTTGACTGCCACAAACACTGGGAAACACAGACTCAGCGACACGCACCATTTCCACACATGCGGGTCGATAATGCCGCTCACTGCCGAAAACAGCAGCACCACCACCGCCAGCAGATTTACTGGCAGCAGTATTATCCTCAGTATGTTGAGCGGTTTAAATGCCATTGCTATATCTTATTGTCTTATCAAGCCTTTTGTACCCCGCGCAGCGGTCGTATTTTCACGCGACAGGGCTCTTGCCTTATATTAAATTATAATAAGGTAATAGGAAAGGGACTTGTGGCGCTGTTTCTATTTGTTGCGGAAATCGAAGATGGTTTCCTTTTCCTTATCTGTCAGACTGCTGTAGCCGGATTTCCTCACCTTGTCGATTATCCTGTCTATTTCTGCCTGGTTGGCGCGGCGCTGGGCCAGCGGGTCGTCGGGCGCTTGCTCAAATTTGGTCTCGGTGTATTGCCACTTCACATCGGGCTGCTCTCGCTCCGCAGAACGGTCGGATTTCCTGCCTTTGAATTTATCCCACATGCTTTGCTTGGGAGAATATTCCTCCCACGAGGTATAGTTTGAGTACTTCCTCTTGGCCTGGGCGCGCCAAAGGAGCACCAGCACCAGGCCAAACAGCATGCCGCCCAAGTGGGCAAAATGCGCCACGTTGTCGTTGTTGGCTAAGCCCGTAAAGATCTCTATTGCTATAAAGCCTATCACAAGGAACTTCGCCTTAATCGGAATAAAGAAATACAGATACAGTTTCTCATTTGGAAACAATATTGCGAAGGCGAGCAAGATGCCATAGACCGCGCCCGATGCGCCCACGGTGCTCCACAGATTAAGATACTGGGCCTTGGTTATTGTTCGCTGGGTGCCCTCTATGCCTATCAGCATGTTGTCGCTCAACTGCTCCAGGCCGCTACTCATATATTCTATATACTGCACAGCCTCCTGGCACAGGCCTGCGCCGATGCCGCACACCAGAAAATAAATCAAAAACTTCTTGCTGCCCCACACCGTCTCCAGCACGCGGCCAAATATCCACAGCGTGAGCATATTGAAGAAGATATGGCTGAAACCGCCATGCATAAACATATAAGTCACCAGCTGATAAGGCTGAAAGCCATCGGCCAGAAAGAAATGCAGGCTCATCATATTATTAAATCCTTCCATTCCCAACAAGGTAGGGATGAAGCACAGCACATTAATAATGAGCAAAATTCGTGTAATCGGGGGTGTGGACATCATAATAGCGCAAATATTTTTGTCGTGCTGCAAAATTAGTACTATTATTTCAAACTACCAACACCCGCCGCAGATTTAAGATTTCCTAACACTCTGCGGCCACTAAATCAATGCGATACCAGCTGCCTTGTTATGCGCTCACTATGGCACATAATCACAGCAAAATGGCCCCCAAACCGCGCTTTTATGGGCTTTTCACGCCAAAATAAGCACCAAATCGCACTTTTTTCATAAAATTATTTGGTTGAAAACTACTATATTGCGATATTTGCACTGCAATATTTACTACAAGCAATCAAAATCGAAAATTATTTCATTTTTAATTACATAAATTTACAACTATGACAAAGACAGAATTGATCGCAGCTATCGCTGCAAGCGCAGGCATCTCTAAGGCTGCTGCTAAGGTTGCTCTTGACACTACTACTGAAAGCATCGCTGCTGCTCTCAAGGCAGGTGAGAAGGTTGTTCTCCCAGGTTTTGGTACTTTCGCAACCTCTACTCGTGCTGCTCGCACCGGTATCAACCCAGCAACTCAGGCTAAGATCGAAATCCCAGCTAAGACCGTTGCTAAGTTCAAGGCTTCTGCTGCTATCCTCGACTAATCTCTTAGGATATATCTACTTAAACCTCCCGGCAAACAACTTGTCGGGAGGTTTATTTTTGTGGGAATGCTTTAGCATCATGAGAACTTTATGTTCAAAAGCGAAGCGATAATTTCAAGAAGAAACACGAGTGTTTTCTGTCCGCAGGCAAAACCGCGACTGCGGTTTTCCTTGAAATTCAAAGAAAATCCCGCCCAACTCTATAAATATAAAATTCTCTAATTCGCTAATTCGGGATTAAAACACAATCAGAGCAGGTCCCGTCGGGGCCTGCTCTGACTATATCTCAATCACTCAGAGAGCAATCCTTATTTCTTGGCGTAGAGCACCGGGTTGGTGTCGGTGTCGTTATACATCTTCATCT
>JAZUHM010000180.1:0-4379 GCA_045641725.1 Bacteroidaceae bacterium
CCATTGGGCGCAGCTCGTGGTGGCTGAGGAAGTAGTTGCCGGCGTCGGGGAATACGGCATTGGCGGCATCTACGCCCGGCGAATAGTAATAGAACTGCGGGCCGGCGGCGTTGACAAACACAAACACGAGATAGAACATAAAGAATGAGCACATCAGGATGAATGTGACGCGGTCAAACCTGCGCGGACGCTTGACAATAACCAGTATCACGAGGGCCGCGATCATGGGGAAGTAGGAGAAATAGCCCAGATTGAAGAGCTCGTTCCATACTACGCCGCTGAATGTCTCGCGAAATGCGAGGGCGGGCTGGCATCCGCAGATGGCCTGGTCGGCTGCCGCAAGCCAGTGATCCACGCTCGGCATGAACGACGAGAAGTGGTAGATGTCGGGATACCAATACGATAGCAGGGCAATCTGAAACACGATTCTCAACTGGTAGGTGGCGTGGCAGGGATAGCGCTTGTAGAGCATTATCAGCAGCGCTGTAATTATCGCAATCACTACTCGGCCTCCCACTACGCTGACTAGGAATCCGTTTTCCATCATGTCGCTGAAGAAAATTGCCGTCAGCACCAGTGTAAACACTACATAGATGGCCACTACCTTCTCTACGCCAAACAATCCTGGCATAGGATACTGTTCTTTAAAATAACCTTTTATATCCATTTTTGAGCTTTATACCAAGACACTGTTTCTGCCACTCCGCGCGCCAGATCGTATTCGGCCTCATAGCCAAGGTCGCTCTGGGCGGGCTGGATGTTGCAGCGCCAGTCTCTTTGTTTTAGAATGTTATACTTATCGTTGTTGAGTGCAGTCATGCGACCGCTGATGTGCGAAAACCACTCGCTCAGGCCGCATACCACCCTGAGCAGCCACAGCGGCGCCGTGATGTGCAGCACGCCCTTGACGCCCATCTCTTGCTGCAAGAGGGCTGAGAAGTCGCGGCAGGAGTAGGTCTGGCCGTCAGAGAGCTGATATGTCTGGCCGCAGCGGCCCTTGGTGAGCGCTAGTAGCGTGGCCCGGCACAAATCCTTGACGTAAATAAATGTAATCTGCTGCGGCTTGAAACCTACAGAGAAGTCGGTGTGCTGCTTGATGCTCTTGGCCATTAGGAAATAGTCTTTTTCGCGCGGGCCATAGACGCCGGTGGGACGCAGGATCACGGAGTCCATCTCCTGCAGGCGCTCTTTCACTATGGCCTCTGCCATCAGCTTGGAGCGGCCATAGGCTGTCTCGGCCTCATTGCCCGCCGGCATTCCGTCGCGCATTGGCACGGCGCTGAGTGAACTCATCAGCACAAAGCGCCGGGGCTTGGCGTCGGCCTTAAGCAGCGCGTCCATCAGGTTGCGTGTGGCATCGGCGTTGGCACGTATGAATTCGGCCTCGCTGCGTGCCTTGGTGGCTCCGGCCGCATGCACAACATAGTCCCACGCCTCGCCGTTTTGGCTTTGTTTGAAGGCGCTGACTTGCTGGCAGAGCGCGTCGGCATCGGCAAAGGCCAGTTCGATGAGGTGAATCCTCGGGTCCTGCAGATAGCGCAGCGACGACGACTGGCGTATGGCGGCCCACACCTCAAAGCCTTGCGCGAGCGCCATCTCTACGAGGTGACTCCCTACAAAACCTGTGGCTCCAGTGATGAGCAATGTGGGCTTGGCGTTGTTCATAATGCTTTCAGTTCTTCTATTAGTTGCTGCATTCCAGCTGTGGCGCCGGCCTTAATGTGGCGCACGTTGTAGCCGTAGGGCACACTCACGTCCTGCGGGTCGATAAGGAAGATCGGCACCTCGGGGCGAGCGTAGGCAATAAGTCCCGCAGCGGGATAGACATTGAGCGAAGTGCCCACAATCACAAAGATATCGGCCTGAGCCACCCAATCGGCGGCTACAGAAATCATAGGTACGGCCTCCTCAAAAAACACGATGAACGGACGCAGCAGCGAACCGTCGCCGGCCTTGGTGCCAGGGGCCACTTCCCAATTGTCAGGACCCAGCTCCTGCCAAAAGCGCGGATTATCTACATCGCGGCTCGAGCAAACCTTGGTCAGCTCGCCGTGCAGATGCACTATATGGTGCGAACCCGCCCTTTCGTGCAGGTTGTCCACATTTTGAGTCACCACACTCACGTCGTAGTCGCTCTCCAGCTGCGCCACGAGCTTGTGGGCGCCGCAGGGCTCCGTGTCAAACAACTGGCGGCGGCGCTCATTGTAGAAGCGAGTTACCAGTTCGGGATCCTCGAGCCAGCCTGTGTGGCTCGCAACCTTCATCACAGGATATTGCTCCCACAATCCGCCAGAATCGCGGAACGTGGAAATGCCACTCTCGGCGCTTATTCCTGCTCCCGTAAGAAAGACCAATTTCTTCATGTCAGCGTGAAATTATGTTCAACAAGGCAATTTTTTTGCCAAATTTCTGCAAAGATATAAAACTTTTGCAAATCTATGCCTATTTGTTTGAAATAAAATGATTTCCTTTGCACTAAATAATTAAATAATGTGATAATGGGAAAGAAAAATAACGCCCCGAGCCGCAAAAGCAAGCGCGAACTGGCCCGCCAACTGATGGATTTTTTTGTGGCCCATCCAAATGAAGAATTCAGCAGAGCCGATCTCTATAGCGAGTTTGGATTGAAAAATCATCCCGCCAAGATGCTGATGATAGACGTGCTCGACGATTTGATAATGTGCGAATACCTCACGCTCGGCAAAGGCGCCCGCTATAAACTGATGATGCAGCAGACACTCACCGAGGGCACTATGCAGCGCCGGGGCACCGACTACGCCTTCTTGCCCGACGGCGAGGAGACGCCCGTATTTGTCAGCGAGCGCTACACCTGCAACGCCCTCGACGGCGACCGCGTGAGCGCCACCACCACCTTCAACAATCGTCGCAACAAGCCCGAGGCGCAGATTGTGAACGTCATCAGCCGCGCCAAGGACACCTTTGTCGGCACACTGTATGTGGAAAAGCATTTTGCCTTTCTCGACACCCCCGACCGCTACCTGCCGGGCGACATCTTCATTCCCAAGGCAGAATTGGGCGAGGCCAAGAGCGGCGACAAGGCCGTGGTGAAAATTGTGGAGTGGCCCTCTCGCAGCAACCGCTCGCCGGTGGGCAAAATCGTGGACGTGCTGGGCGCCACTGGCGACAACAATACCGAGATGCACGCCATCCTTGCAGAATTCGGCCTGCCCTATTCCTATCCCGAGAATCTCGAGAAACTGGCCGACAAGATCTCTGACCGAATACCCGAGTCGGAAATCAAGCAGCGCGAGGACTTCCGCCCGATTACCACCTTCACCATCGACCCACGCGATGCCAAGGATTTTGACGACGCTCTCTCGCTGCGTGCTCTGTCCGGCGGCCTTTGGGAGGTGGGAGTGCACATTGCCGACGTGACCCACTACCTCAAGGAGGGCTCGCCCATCGACGAGGAGGCCTATAAGCGCGCCACCAGCGTCTATCTGGTCGATCGCACAATCCCAATGCTGCCCGAGCGCCTTTGCAACTACATCTGCTCGCTGCGCCCCGACGAAGAGAAACTGACCTACAGCGTTATCTTTACGCTCAACGACCAGGGCCAGGTTAAGGATTACCACATCGCTCGCACCGTAATCCGCAGCGATCGCCGATTCACCTACGAGGAAGTGCAATATATCCTTGAGCAGAACGGCGAAGCCTCGCCCGAAGACCTTACTCAGCCGGGCGAGCATCCCGACAAGATTGCGCAGACTCCCGACGGCGCCCCCGTGGGAGACTTCGCCGCAGAACTGATTACCCTCAACCGCCTGGCAAAGCGCCTCAAGGCCGACCGCATGCGCAACGGCGCCATCGAGTTTCAGCGCGACGAGGTGCATTTTGAGATTGACGAGCAAGGACGCCCCGTCGGCACCTATGTAAGAGTGTCCACCGACTCCCACAAATTGGTAGAGGAATTCATGCTGCTGGCCAATAAATATGTGGCGCAGAAGATTGGCCTCACGCCGTCGGGCACCAAGGCCAAGGTATTCCCCTATCGTATTCACGACGTGCCCGACACTGAAAAACTGGAGCGCCTCTCGGCATACGTGGCCCGCTTTGGCTACCAGTTAAACGCCTACGGTTCCAAGGCAGAAGTATCCAAGAGCATCAACTCCGTGCTGCACAAGGCTCAGGGCTCGCGAGAGCAGACCCTGATAGAGGAGATTGCGCTCCGCTCAATGATGAAGGCGCGCTACAGCACCCACAATATCGGCCACTACGGCCTGATGTTCAGCCACTATACCCACTTCACATCGCCAATCCGCCGCTATCCTGACCAGATGGTGCACCGCCTGCTGACGCGCTACCTTGACGGCGGCCGCAGCGTGAACCAGGATAAATGCGAGGAGCAGTGCGAACAC
>JAZUHM010000181.1:0-3478 GCA_045641725.1 Bacteroidaceae bacterium
GATTTCCTTTACCTTGTAGATGCCCGACTTAAACCACTGCGTTACATGGATGCGCACCTCGCGGCATTTGTCGGCCTCGAGGTCGGCTATTCCCTTGTAGCGCAGGCGGCACAGTTTGGCCCCCTCGTCCACCACCTCCACGAGGTCTTGAGCCTGATACAGGCGGCCCCAGTTTGCCACGTCGTGGCCCCGTGTGTCGGCAGCGCCGTCGGGCAGCGATACATAGCCGTAGGTCTCGTCAAAATAGTCGTCGCTCTCCTGTCCGTCGGCATAGTCCGAGCCTTGCGCCACGATTACCGCGCCGTTGCCCGCCATGGTGATGCTGATGTCGGCCCATTGCTTGTTTTGTAGGCTGATATGATTCTCGCGAAAGAAGTATGTGGCGGGCGCAAACTCCACGCGGATGTCTGTGTCGCCTTGGCTGGCTAGGTTGTTGATGCTGGATGCGAGCGAATTGAAGTCGCGCTGATTTTTTATGCTCACTATGCCCGCCGTAGCGCCCACTGCGATTGCGGCCAGACAGGCTAAGGAAAAGATGCGTCTCAGGTTGTTCATGTTCAAATGGGTTTTGTGGGTGCAAAAATACGGATTTTCATCAAATAATGGCCCGACAATGGATTTTTTTCTACAAATCTCAGTGGCAGGTCTTGCGTTGGGGCAAATTTTGTCGCGGTTCTGCAATTTCTGGCCGCCGTTCGGCAATTGCTTCTGGCATTTGGCGTTGCAAGTGTCGCGGCAGATTTTTTGGAGAATTGGTGCCGTTTTTTGCCCAAAAAGCGCATTTTATGCTAAAATTGCAAGAAAAATCACAAAACTATGCTAAAAAATCGCAAGAAAAAAGTCTGTTTATGTAATAAAGTTTTATCTTTGCGCCTAAATAGCATAACAATAACTAATTACAATGTCATTAATTAAATGTCCTGAGTGTGGAAAGGTCTTCTCAGACCGTGCCGCTCATTGTCCGCAGTGCGGACTGCCTACCAGCGATGCCCTGCAGGCTATCGTGGCCGGCGGAAACGGTGCTCCCGAAGTGAGCCCCGCCAATATCGGTGAAGCAAATACTGAAACCAGTGCCGAATTCGTAGCTCAGCCCGCAGCTGGCGCTCCACGCCCTCCCAAGCGCAGCAGCACGGTGTTGCTCTATGTTTTGGTGGTAGTGGTGGTTGGTTTGATCGTGCTCGTTGCAATGGTGCTCTATCAGGGTTGCAACGGAGTGGCCCCGACTGATGATATCGACACCATTCAGGCCGAACAGCTCGACCCCGATACTCTCTCAACCGCCCCTCCAAAGGTAGAGGAGGAGAAGCCCAACGTGGTAGTGGGCGAAATCTCAGACGAAGTAACCGAAACGGTTGAGGCAGAAGGCGATGTTGAACTCTTTAACGATGCTTCTGCTGATCAAGATGCCGGCCAGACTACGCAGCAAGGCTCTGAGGCTCAGACAACTCAAACTACCAATCCGTAATTCCTAATTATACATGAGCACCAACAATCAGACACTCCAAATCCTCAAGGAAGGGTTTGCTGAGGTGGCAGGCAGATATGCCGCTGGCTCCGACAATGTGATTATGACCGACATCCTGTTGCAAATCACGGCCGAGAGCGGACTGCTGACCATATATGATGACGACGACGAGGAGATTTATTCCTCTGTGGTGGAAGAATGGGTGGGCGACGGCACCGAGGATTACTATGAAAACGTGGCCCAGACCATCAAGGCCTATATTCAGCAGAATGCCAGCGAACTGGAGAATCTGTCGATACTGAAGCCGTACAGTTTTGTGCTGGTGGACGACGACAAGGAGACTCTGGCCGAACTGCATCTCGTTGACGACCAGCTTATTGCGCTCGATTCGGTATCGCTGATGGAGAACCTTGACAAAGACCTCGACGATTTCTTTAATAAGCTCATGTCGGAATAGTCGCAGAGCGAAGATAATAATGATTGCGGCCCTCATCTGATTCACAAGATGGGGGCCGCAGTGCGTATTGTGGGCGGCAAGGTGCTAATAGTAGATGATCTGGCGGGTTTGGACGCGCTTGGTGGTCTGGCCGCCGATGGTAGATTGTATTTCGCGCTTTGTCCAGTTGCTGAGCTCGTCTCTCTGCAGGATTTTTACGCTGATGGCGATGGCCGGATCGGCTTGCGGCGCCGAGACCTTGCTCACTTCGCCGTCGGTGTAGGCGATGGCGTATTCTATGGGCGACGCGGCGCTCGTTAGAGTCCAGGTCTCCACTTGGTTGTCGGCGTTGTAGCCAAAGGTGATGCTGCAATCCTTGCGGCCCGCCAGGCTCACGATTGCGCCGTCGGTCATGCGGATGGCGTGGAGCGTGTCGCCCTTGACAATGGTGCTGAATGTTGCGGCGCCAGTGGCCGTGAAGCGCACGGTGTCAGGCTCTGACGGCATCTGTGGCAGGTATTGCGACAGAAATCCCTCGGGGTAGATTATCTCCTTGGCATTGCCCGTAACTTCAAATAGGCTCAGGTCCTTGGTTGTCAGCTCTTTGTGGTATGTTTCTTTGCGCTCGGCGGCAGTCTTCTCCTTATAATTATATTTGCTGCCGCAGCTCCACAGCGAAAGGGCGAGCGTCGCTACAGCCGTGGTGAGAGTGGCGCGGCGCAAGGTCTTGGCGAGGTTTCTGCTGCTCATGACAACTCGATTTTTCCAAAGAATTCGGGCAGGTGGAAGTTTGGTTTCTCCCATTCTATAGGCGCCCACGACAGGAAGTGAGGCTTTTGGAGCTCGTCGCCGCACTTGTAGAAATTGGCGCGCAGCGATGCGCTCTTGATAGCGGCGGCTCCGTGGTGCCAATAGGCGTCGAAGGGCACGATAAGGGCCACTTCCCATGTCTGCGTGCCGATTTTCTCTGCAAAAGTCTCGCGGCCCAGAGAGCTCCAGCGCTTAATGGTCTGCATGATTTCGGGGGCGGCGTGCGCCTTGTCCACGCCATTGCCGCGCACACCGAGCAACACGGTGCCGATGCAGTTGCACTCGAGATTATAATAGACCTTGTTGTCGAAATCGGGGCACAAAAAGAACTCCATGCAGGAGTCGGTCCACACGCTGCCGTTGTCGTTGGCGTAGGCAGCCTTCACGCTGTCCTCGGTGGCCTTGTAGTGGATGAGGAAAGCGCTGTCGGTGTGTGCAATTCGGAACTGCGCCTGCGGGGCGTAGGGGTAAGCCTCCGGCCAGTTGCACGAGTCGATGTTGTTCCACGCGATGCCGTTGCGGTCAAGCGCTTCCGCCACTTGCGCAGCATCGTTTATTTGTTCGCAGATGGGTTTTACTTGCAGTGTTTTCATTTATTGTGTCTTTGTTAGCGGCGTTTTTGTCCGCAGTGTCTTGGTTTGTATTGTATTTATTTGCGGCGTTTATATTTTCCGCGTCTTTATTCGCAGTGTTTTTGCTCACGCTGCCTTTATTCGCGGCGTTTTTATTCGCAGTGTCTTTATTCGCAGCGTTTTTAATACCTTATT
>JAZUHM010000182.1:0-5696 GCA_045641725.1 Bacteroidaceae bacterium
GTAAAGCCTGCACCCTGATATAGCGTGCTTTTGCGGAACCATGCCAACCCAATTGCCTATAATCGTCAGGCTTGGCGGCATAGATATCTGCATACTCTTTGTCTGATAAAATTTTATATTTTTTACCGTCGCGGCTTGCACTAATTATAATATGGTATGGGAAGAAAATCTCAGGACCGCAGCTTTGCAAAAAGTCACCCTCTATTGTGGACAAATTCCGAACACCGCCCATATCAAGCACAACATCCATGCCACTGGCGCCAATGAATCCCTGCCATTTGTGATCGTTAAAATTCCAACCGCCAAAATGTCCGTCATTCAATGCCGTCAATCCACTAGCCGAATAAGCCCGATGTGGCATAGTTTTATACTCAACATTTGCAGCAAATGCCTGATCAACAGTATTAACCTTGCGCTCACCAACTTCTTTATGCAAATCAAAGGCATTTATTCCAAGAGAATCGCGCAGATAATCTGAGGCGACAATAGCCTTCTGGTGAAAAGCCTGAACATCGCGCTGGCTTACCAATCCCTCACGCCCCACCTCTGCCACAGCATAGGCACGCGGCCACAACATATACTCAGCATACTGAGGTGTTTCTATGTGTTCTACCCACAGATTGACTTGCACACCCAACAGCTTCTCTGCCGAAGCTTCGTCAAATGGATTTTGCAACAGATAAACACTATCTATCGGCAGATAACCGCCTGCTGCATAAGGTTCGGACAGCGGAGAATCCTGGGCTTTATCAAGATAGCAGTACTTGCCAGGGCACAAAATAACCTGATGGCCCAAGCGTGCGGCTTTTTGCGCCGTAGCAATATCGCGCCAAACCATTATTACCATATCGGAGTCAGCGGGTTCATCAGTAAGCGCCTCATCCCACACAATCATCTTGCGACCGAGCGAGTCCACAATCTGTTTTATCAATCGCATAGCCTGCGGCTGCAACTCGTGCTGCGTGCTCGCCTCATCGCCGCCAACATGCAGATACTCTGAGGGAAAGACCTCAGCAACTTCCTTCAGCACATCACGCATCAAGGCATAGGTCTCGGGCTTTTGCATGCCTAATTCACCCTCATTAAAACCAACCTCGGGATAGGCCGCCACCACCTCACGAGAATGGGCAGGGAATTCTATTTCCGGAATAATCATCACACCCTTGCCTTGAGCATAGCTAACTAATTGGCGCAACTCGTCCTGGGTATAAAAACCGCCGAAACCTGTCTGTGCATCAGAATAACGGCAGCCATTGTCGCGCCACTCCTTCCAGGTCTTATAAGGTCGCCACGCACCAATGTCGGTAAGTTTAGGACGCGCCTTGATTTCCATTCGCCAACCCGCATCGTCGGTAAGGTGTAAATGCAAGCGATTAAGACCGAAATGCGCCAGCGCATCAACCTCCTTATATAAATATTCTATTGGCATAAAATGGCGGCTTACATCAATCATAACGCCACGCCATTCGAGCGCGGAGATTCCTGTCTGCGGCAAACGGGCAGAAGTCTTTTTGATTAAGGCTATGGTGGACGTGTCGGTATCAAAAACCGAATACCATCCCTGTGGCTCGTGGGCAGGGTCACAAGCATAGTCGTCACCTGGCATCCATTGGGCGTGACGAGGGCGTGCTTGTCCGCCCCATCCCCAGAAGTTCACACCGTATAACGGGCCACCAGCCTCTGCCGACTTCAGCAGTTGGTCAAACACAAATTTATAGTATTTGTCCCTGCACTCAACACTGGCATTCAAATCCTTTGAGCCACCATCTCGAGGGTAGCCAAATTCCTCAATAACAAGAGGCTTTTTCAATTCCTTTGCAAGTTTTAAGTGCTGATTTATGTAATCAAGGCTATATTTCTCAGCCTCAGGCAATTCTCGCATATCTGCTTCCTTGCTACACCAGCCCCAATTGGACGGCCAGATATGTATGTTGATGATATCAATATTAGGGTCGCTACAAATGCGGCGATACAGGCTCATATCAACCTCGCAGCCCATCATTCCCTCCGAACCTGTACTGATCAAATGATTCTTATCAAGGCTCCTAATCAGGGCAGCGGCTTCGCTCATCCACTGGGCAAAAGATTCCTTAGTCTGCTTGCTGAATGCGCGCGGCTCATTGCCTATCTGCCATGCAAAAACGGCGGGACTCTCTACATAAGGCCGGCCTGTATATCTGTTTGTGCGACCAATTATATAACGGATGTGATCAAAAAACAACTCTTGCGCCTTGCGATTTTGCGAAAAACGGCTATAATAATTGCAATATTCGTTCCACGAAACCTCGCTGCTGAGCGGAGCCTTTGACTCGCCTGCATGCTCAAGATAAAAGCCGTAGCCGCCGCTCCATTCCCAGGAATTGTTGAAATACAGCACCGCCTGCATGTCGCGTTTCTCCAACTGCGCCATAAAGTAGTCGAGACCATCGAGCAGGGTGTCGTTATAAACGCCAGGCGCTACCTGAAGTGTCGGCTCCACCTTGGTCTTGACGCCACGCTGACCGTCGCTTCCTATCAACACTCTCAAGTTATTGACTCCCATTGCCTTAAGGGAATCTAACTCTGCATTGAGGCGACCACGATTGCCGCCCTGGCCAGTTGAGCCCAAGATTGGGCCGTACCACAGATTGGTGCCGACAAATCTATATGGCTCGCCATTACGCACCAGGCCGCCGTCCATTAGTTTAGTCACACTTTGAGCCATCGAGCCCAGGCAAACTGCAAACACACAGCAGCACGGCAATACTACTCGACGCAATATTTTCAACACTTGTCTCATCTTTCAAAAAACTTTACTCGCCAAATATACAACATTTTCAGCACACACGGGCCCAATCACTCATGATTATCAAAAAATCTGCGCTAAACTTCACCTGTTTTAGCACACAATTACCTTATTTATTATTATAATAGCGCCGAATTCAAATATTTTGATTAACTTTGCCGATAAATTCAAAAATTCTAAAACAATGGCTCTTATAGACAATATACCTGCATTGCTCGAAGAAGTAAAGCAGTTGAACGCAACAAATGCTGAGGAATTGGAAAACCTCCGTATCAAATATCTCAGCAAGAAGGGACTGATTCCGCAGTTGATGGGCGAATTTCGTGAAGTAGCACCAGAGCGCAAGCGCGAACTCGGTGTGGCTATCAACAACCTCAAGACAGCTGCGCAAGACCGCATCAATGCTCTGCGCGAGGAACTCGAAAACACACAGGCTGCAGAAGATAAGCTTGACCTCACACGCACAGCCTACCCCACTCCGCTCGGCACACGCCACCCTATCTCCATCGTTAGAGACGAGATTATCGACATATTCTCTCGTCTGGGCTTCTGCCTGGCCGATGGCCCTGAAATCGAAGACGACTGGCACGTGTTCTCATCCATGAATTTCCCCGCAGATCACCCGGCCCGCGATATGCAGGACACCTTCTTCATTGAGTCGCACCCCGACATCATCCTGCGCACCCACACCAGCTCGGTACAAAGCCGCGTGATGGAAAAGCAACAGCCACCTATCCGCGTAATCTGCCCGGGGCGAGTATATCGCAACGAGACAATCAGCGCACGCGCCCACTGCTTCTTCCACCAGGTTGAGGGCTTGTATATCGACGAGAAGGTTTCATTCACAGACCTCAAGCAGGTGCTGCTGCTCTTTGCCCAGGAAATGTTTGGCAAAGACACTAAGATTCGCCTCCGCCCAAGCTATTTCCCATTCACAGAGCCTTCTGCCGAAATGGACATCAGCTGCAACATCTGCGGCGGCACTGGCTGCGCTTTCTGCAAGAACACTGGCTGGGTAGAAATCCTCGGCTGCGGCATGGTTGACCCTGCTGTGCTTGAAGCAAACGGCATCGACTCAACCAAATACACCGGCTACGCATTTGGCATGGGCGTTGAGCGCATCACAAACCTCAAGTATCAGGTTAAGGACCTCCGCCTGTTCTCCGAAAACGACAAGCGCTTCCTCGAGGAGTTTACCAGCGCAAACTAACGCCACTGGCTACAATGCCGGAGGCTGAACGGGCGACAAGACATTGCGCCTTCAGTATCCGAACACACTATGCAAATGATAGAAAACATCAGCACATACATCAAAGAATTGCTGCTCTCAATTGGCTTGGGAGCAGCAAATTCTTATAGCCTCACGCTGGTAATCATGTTTGTGGGCCTGGCCATCTGCTGCACACTGATCGGGTTTATTTGCCACTGGATAATCGTGCCAATCGTAAAAGCATTCGTCAGGCGCACACCCACCCAGGTGGACAACATCCTTATCAACAGCCGACTGCTGAGAGCATTGAGCCGCACTGTGCCCGGATTGGTTTTTCTAATTATGTTGCCCCAATGTCTGCCTGCTGACGTAACCAACCCGCCACTGATATACATCATAACCCAAAGCATAGCGCAGATATACACTACCCTGTCATTCATCTGGATTTTTACAGCGCTGCTAAACAACCTGCTTGACTACGCCAACACCCACGAAAACCTAAAAGACTATCACCTCGAGGGCATTGTTCAGTTTTTCAAACTGATCATATACTTCTTTGGCGCCATCGTAATCATCGCATTTCTGTTTAACCAATCGCCGCTGACCCTCTTCGCCGGACTTGGTGCAGCCGCCACGGTGCTGCTGCTCATTTTCAAGGACAGCATACTGGGCCTGGTGGCATCAATACAGATTTCTGCAAACAAGATGATCAAAAAAGACGATTGGGTAATCATCGAAAACAAAGGAATAGACGGCAATGTAGAAGAGGTAAACCTGACCACCGTAAAAATTCGCAACTTTGACAACTCCGTGTCGATGGTACCGCCATACAGCCTGGTGTCGGAATCTTTTCAGAACTGGGGAAAAATGATAGAGACAGGCAAGCGCCGCGTGAAACGCAGCATACTGATAAACGCCAACTCCATCCACTTCACCGACGAGGAAAAGACCACCACCAACCTCACCCTCTTCCGCAAACATGCCGAGCAATACCTCAGCAACCACCCCAACGTAATCAACGACGAATGGATATTGGTGCGCCAACTCGACCCCACAGCCCACGGCATTCCTATAGAGTTGTGGTTTTACCTTGACGAGACCGAGTTTGTGCATTACGAACAACTCGCCTCAGAAATAATGGAGCACTTCATAGCCATCATACCCGAGTTCGGCCTCAAAATCTACCAATACCAGGCCGAACCATTCAAAGAATAATAATCTCAGCCCTGAAAGTGCGGCTAAACTATACGAGTGGCGTTAGCCCTGTGATAGCAATAGGACATTAAGCCCTGTAAGAGCAGCATAATTGCATGATCGACTGATTGCAAATTTTGCTGCCTTTACAGGGCTTCTCTTTATTCATAATTATTGTTGTTCGGTAAAAATACTGTGATTGAGTCGTCTCCTCGGCTCTGAGGAAAAATACTGGGGATACGTTTGAAATAATTTAATCAAAACATGAGATCAAAAAGTTTGTCACAAACTTGCGCCTTTCGGCTACTGCTCCTGCCAAATGCTCCTCGCATTTGCCCCTCGCCTAGGGGAGCAGACGGCTCAAATGCGAGCTTTTATTTGTATTTTGTGCGCGGAAAAAATTTCTGATTTCGCTGTAAAAATTTTTAAGTGCGACTTAAATTCCGTTCACAGCGCTGTGAACGTTTGTTCACAGGGGTGTGAACGATTGTTCACAGCGCTATGAAC
>JAZUHM010000183.1:0-7772 GCA_045641725.1 Bacteroidaceae bacterium
ACATGGCTACGATCCGACTTGCCCAGCATTGCGGGCAGCGCAATAAGCAACAGCCACCAGCGCCAGCGGCGCAGACTCTCACCCATGCTGAGCCTTGTGATGCTGAACCACGCACCTATGCTGAAATACAGACACGACGACACGCCAAAGCCGGGCAGCGGAATCCAGATGCCTGTCAGTGTGAGCACCACCATCAGCACCAGCCATCCCCAACGCAACCAGCGCAAGGCATAATAAATCACTGGCGACATAATCACCAGCACCATCAGGTCTCTCACAAACCACAGCGGCGAATCCAGCGGATAGGCCACCGCGCGACTGATGCCCAGCACGTTGGTAGCGGTGCCAGTGGTGTGGATATCCCAAAAATTGCGCAGCCATTTCATCCCGCCCAGATACAGCTCGGCGGCTTGTTGCAGACTATAGCCGTCTATCACCTTGTTTATTATCAGCGCCGCCGCTGCTAATATATTAAATATAAGGTAGGGCACAAGCAGCGAGCGGACGCGGCGGCGCAACTTGTGGCCATAGGTTGCCAGCATGGCGCGATTGCCGTCGACAGGCATGTTGGCAAAAAACAAATAACCGGAGATTACAAAAAACAACGGCACTGCCAAACTGGCCAACTCATTGGTAACAAAACATCCCAAGAAACGAAAGGCATCCATCTCGCCAAACGACTGCCAATGTATCTGGCGGCCGCTGAAGCCCATGCCGAGGTGTATGAACACCACGCCCACAGCCAGCGGCAGTCGCAGCCGGGCTATCGTCTGAGAGTCCTGGGTAGTCATGTATGGGAGTTATTTTGTCTTGAGCTCATACACCGCCTTTTGCAACTGATAGCCAGCCAGCGCCTGGCCGAGCGAATTGTGCGCCTGGCGGTTGAGGGTCTCGGCATCAAGGAGGTCAGTCAGGTTTTCTGTGCCGGCATTATACGACTCTGTGGAGATACGCAGATTCTCCTCGGCCTGCTCCACCGACGAGCGCGCTATGTCTATCTGCTTATATGCCTCGGTAAGGTTGGCCCACGCTGTCTGTATATCGATTCTCACGCGCTCCTCGGTGTCGAGCTGGGCTATCTGCTTCTGCTCCAAAGCCAGTTTCTGGCGCTTGATGGCCTTGCTGCCGCCCCACCAGCTGCTGATGGGCACAGACACCGTGGCCGACAGCATGGCGTTGGTCATGTTATGTTTTAGGGCATTCCTCACAGTGGTTGACAAACCTCCCACGCTGGTATTGAAGCCCATGAGTCCCAGAGCCACGGTGGGCATATTCTTGCCGCGCTCCATCTTTACCTGCAGTTGCTGTGCCTGCACGGCCTTTTGGGCCAATGCCACCTCGGTGCGATTGGCTGCGGCCTCAGCGGGTGCTGCGTAGAGAGTGTGAGGGGCTTCAGCGGTCGGTTCAAGCGCAAATTCAATGTCTATCTCGTCATCAAAACCTGCCTGCTGGGCAAGAAGCATCAGTAGCACGGTGCGGGCATTCTCAAGCTTAAGACGCGACGATGCCAGTTCCTGCTGACGCAGCTTGACCTTGAGCAAATCATTACGATTCACCACTCCGGCCTGCACATACTGCTCCACATGCTTATAGAGCGCGGCGATCTGCTTGTCGGCAGCATCGAGGGTCATCAGATTGTACTTGACAGCCACAATTTTCCAGAAATTCTCGGTCACTTTCTGCGTCACCTCGGTCTCGGTGAGCTTATACTGGAGCTGCTTGACGTCGGTCTGCAACTGCGCCAGGTCGTTGGCGGTGTGTATCTGGCCACCGGCGTAAATCGGTTCCACCACCGAGAGCATGGCGGTGTAGGAACGATTTAGCTCGCTGATGCTATATGGCTGGCCAGCATAGGGAGCGAGCGCCTGACTGATCACGGCCACTTCCATAGGCACTGTTCCGTCGGCCTTGATCATCTTGTCGAAAGCCTGAAAAGCCATTGCATTGGCCGAAATCTGGGGATAATACTTGGTGCGGGCCTCTGCCGCCTGCTCGCTGGCCATCTGTATATCCAGGCTGGCTTTTTGCAGGTTGCGATTGTGGTTTCTGGCATTGTCGATGCACTGCTGCAGAGTGACAATGCGCTGAGCCCCCGCCGACATTACGGCTGCCAAGGCTATGATAAGGAGATATGTCTTTTTCATGATTGAGGAGTGTATTTTTTAACGGAACGACGATTGGCGGACTTGCCGTCGCGGAGTTTCCAATAGACCACAGGCAGCACAGTGACCACAAGAATAAGCGAGCCGATGCCGCCGGCGAATATCGTGACACCCACCGGCATCCAGAAATTGGTGGCGGCAATAATCATCGGGATTACTCCCACGGCGGTGGTGGCGGTTGTGAGGAAAATAGGCACCATGCGGCGGCGGCCTGCGTCGTAGGCTGCGTCGCGCACCGAGTATCCCTTGGCCACCATGTCGTTGGCGTGCTCAAAGATAAGGATTTCATTGCGCATAATCATGCCCATCAGCGTCACAAAGCCAAAGATTGCTGTCAAACCCACGGCGCGGCCCATCAGGAGCAAGCCTATCAGAGCGCCTGGCATCATCAGCAGCAGAGCGACGAGGCAGGTGGCGGTGATCTTGTAGTTGCGGAAATTAAACAGGATAAAGAAAAACACGATTACCACGGCAATACCAAAGCCCAGGGCTATGCTGCTGCCGGTCTTTGCGTCGTTCTCGGGTTCGCCGCCGATTTCAAATCTCACATTGGCGGGAATCTTCACCTTCTCGGCCATTATCTGGTTTAATTCCTTGATGAGCGACTGCGAAAGCACACCGCGCTTCAGGTCGCAGGTCACTGTCATGCAGCGCTCACCGCCACGGTGAATAATATTGGTGGCTGCCCAACGCGGAGAGGCCTCGCCCACTTGGCGCAGCGGCACCCCGTTGACACCGGTGGAGGAAATAAAGAGGTTGTTGACGTCTTCGCAGGTCAAATGCTCATTGCTGCGGTCCTTCAGCACCACAGGCAATTCATAGTCGCCCTCCCAAACCTGGCCGACCTTGGTACTGCCGGTGGCCAGCGCAAGTTGCAATTCGGCCATACTGCGGCTGATGCCCATCTGCGCCGAAGCCACGGGGTCGAGCTCGACATTGATATACGAGCGGGGCTCTTCCCAATCAACATGCACATTGAATATGTCGCTGCGCTTGCGCATCTCGCTCATCAGCGCCTCGGCCACAATACGCAGCGAGTCGGTATTCTCGCCATAAAAGCGGTATTCTATCGTATTGAAGTTCTGATAATCCAGTTGCTTGAACTTGACAAACGCATTGGGGTAGCGCTCGCTATAGAGCGGCTCGTATTTGTCTATCAAACGGGTTGTGGCCTCGGTGGAAGCGGTATTTACTATAAACTGCGCATAGTTGCGGCCCGCAATCTTGGGAGCATAGGTGGTGTGGAAGCGGGGCGAAGAACAGCCCACAAAGCTGGTAATGCTGGTCACGTCCTCCTCCTGCTGAAGCACCTGCTGCAGCGAGTCGGCAATGGCCTTGGTCTCATTCAGTCCCACGCCGGCCGGCAAAAAGAACTCCACGGCAAACTGGTCACGCTCGGCAGTTGGCATCATTCTCACCTTGAGATTGGGCACTATCAGCACCAGCGACAGGACTACCACCACCACAGCACCGCCAATCGTGAGCCAAGGATAGCGGAATGTCCAATCCAGAACTTTGTCGTAGGTTTTCTGCACATAGTCGGTGAGGTCTCTCTTCTTGGGCTTGTCGGCCTGCGGCTTGCGCCTCTTGATTAACCAGGCCTCCAGCACGGGAATCAGCACCACTGCGAGCACCAGCGACACCATGAGGTTTATCAGTATCGTCCAAGGCAGCCAAAGCACAAAGTCGTGCATGTTGCCGGTCAGGGTAAAGAGAAACGGGAAAAAAATAACGGTAATACACAGTGTGGCAAGCATCATCGGCATGAAATACTTGCGCGCCGATTCTGCCGCAGCGTGCCAGCGCGATACGCCGCGGTTGATATACTCCAGATATCCGTCCAAAACCACGATGGCATTATCCACCACCATGCCGAGCACTATGATCAGGCCGGCCAGGGTGCAGGTGTTGAGCGGAATGCCAATGAGATACATCACACCGATGGAGATAAACGTCGTGAGGGGCACCATGTCAGCGGCCACCAACGCCGTGCGCCAGGGAAAGAGCACCAGCATCACGATAATCACCACGACCATCGACTCCAGCAGGTTGACCATAAAGTCCCACACACTGTTTTCTACCACCTTGCACTGGTCGGCAATGCGGCTGATGGTGACATCCTCGGGCAGATAGGTGCCCGAATAGTCGTCAAGCACCTGCTGCACCTCTTTGCCGTACTGCACAATATTATTGCCAGCCACCATCTCGAGCGACAGCAGCACACAAGGGTGGCCGTTGTACTCTATATAGCTGTCAGACTTGTCGTATTCGCGCCTCACCTCGGCCACGTCGCGCAGTCTCACCACATGATTCTGATTGTCGGAGTAGATAATCAGGTTTTCCAGCTCCTGCTCGCTGGTGGCTGTGGGCGACACATGGATTGGCACATTCTGCTGATTGCCCGTGATGCCGCCCGACAGAGTGGTCATGCCTGCCGAGTTCAAGGCCTTGGCCAGAGCCATCTTGCCCACGCCATAGGCCGACAGGCGCTGCTGATCCACATACACCGACAGCTGTTCGCGAGACTCGCCGTAGAGCTTGACGTTGCTCACCGAGGGTATGCGGCGCAGGGCATCGGCCAAATCGTCGCTATACATCTTTAAATCTCTATACGAGCGGCTCTCGCTCTCAATGGCTATGAGCAGGGCCGAAGCCGAGCCGAAATCATCGTTCACCACCATGCCCAAAGCGCCCGAGGGCAGCTCGCGGGACTTAAAGGATGTCAGTCCGTGCTTGATTTTGGACCACACCTCATCCTTATTGTGTATATCGTCGCGCAGTTCCACCATTACCACACACATTCCGTCGCTGCTGGTGGTGGTGGTCTTCGTGCGGTTGACCTCGTCGTAAGTAAATAGAAAGCGCTCAAGCGGTTTGGCAACCTGCACCTCTACCTCTTCGGCAGTAGCGCCGGGATATACCACGGCCACTACGCCCTGGCGCACCACGATCTCAGGAAATTCGGCTTTGCCCATGCGGTCGAAGCCAAAGAATCCGAGGCCCAGCGCCATTATCATGAGCAGAAAGGTGATGCGGTAACTACGCATCAGCCACGCAACCCAATTCTTCTTCATCATTTCACCTCCGTTCCTTCGCTAAGTCTGTGATAGCCTTCTACTATCACCACATCGCCGGCTGCCACGCCCTGTAAAATCTCAATGCGGTTGCCGCAAGCCTGGCCGGTGGCCACCTGCTGGCGATGAGCCTTGTTGCCTTGTTTTTTCCAAACGAACTTAGAGCCGCCGGCTGCCTGCTGCACTGCGGTTAGGGGCAGGGTAATGGGCGCATCGGCGCTCTTGGCAGACGAAGCCGCCTTGACCTCTACATTGCACACCATGCCGGGCAAAAGTTGTCCGCTTGGATTAGAAATATTGACCTTTATATCGTAAGTATGGCTGATTGGGTCGGCCTCTACTCCCTTGTCGATGCGACCGCCCTCAAACTCTGCGCCCAAGGCTGCCACACTAATGCGGGTGGGCGTGGCGGCAGAGATGGCGGCTATCTCCTTTTCGGGAATGGCGACCTTGATTTTCACCGTGCTTATGTTGAGAATGTTGGCCACTGGCATTGCGGGCAGAGCAGTCTCGCCGGCCGATCTCACTCCCTTGCCCACAACTCCGCTAACGGGGCTATAGACGGCGCAGTCGGCCAGATTCTTGCGAGCCAGGTCGAGCTGGGCCTGGGCCTGCTCCATCTTGCTCTGCACCTCCACCCACTTGATGTCGGGCAGCGAGGCATTGTCGTGCAGCTGCTTCATTCGGGCCAACGCATCGGCGGCCTGCTTGTGCTGCGCCTCGGCGGCATGGAGGGCATTGGTGGCCTGAGTCTTGTCTATCTCGGCTATAAGCTGACCCTTGGCCACATGCTGGCCCTCGCTCACACACATACGGCTGATCAGTCCGGCCGAAGTAAAACTCACTGCCGTAGAGCTCTCCTCCTCCACCACTCCCACATAGGTGCGGTTGTTCTGGCCAAAGCCTGGCCCTACGGTCTCGGTCTCTACTGCCACTGGCAGGGGCCTGGCTTGCTCCTTGCCGCCACAGGCCACAAGGACAGCCACTCCTGCCATCAGCATCAACGATTTAATTACGTTTTTCATATCTCTATACATTATTATTTATATTATCAGTGCCCCAAAAATTTTTCAAATCGTTTACAATATTTTAATCGTAAAGAAATTGTGCCAATTTTGCAAGGTATTGACTAGGCATCACCCCGTCATCTAACAAAATTGTTCGCATTTGAGCCGTCTGCTCCCCTGTTTAGGGGAGCTGGCGCGTAGAGACTGAGGGGTAGCGCCACACTTAGTTACTATCTTTGGCAAGTCCTACCCCTCCGCCCTTCGGGCACCTCCCCTAAACCGGGGAGAAGACGGCGCTATTGCGATATTTTGTCTTACCAGACACAATATATTTATTTTCTTGTCTTTTGGAATTGCAAAATTAAGACATGGTCTTTAATTCCCTATGTTCAAAACGTTTATTATTATGTCTTTTTTCGGAACATTTGGGGCTTTGTGGACAAATAAAACATTTTTTATTACATTCAGAACACGCTGTCTGTTCCAAAATTCGTAAATTTGCCACATCAAAACATCAAAAATATGGAAGAAATTATCAAAGTGGACAAAAAGGAGCTACTCAGTTGGAACGATACCGGCCAACTCAAGTACGCCGACGAAGACATTGTGCTGATTCAGAACAATCATCGCATTCCATTTGACCTGCAGGCCATCAGAGTGGATATGCTGCTTATCGTTTTCTGCAAGGAGGGGCGCATACAGCTCAACATCAACGGCACCACCCACACTGCCACCAAGGGCAACCTCATTATCTGCAACGGACTGCAGATACTGTCCGACGCGATGTTCAGCTCAGACTTCTGCTGCGACCTCACGGGCATCTCCAATCAGCGATTTGACGAGATCATCCACTCCAGCAACCAGCTGATGGACACATTCCTCTACGTCAACACCAACCCCGTGCTCAACCTGTCGCCCGAGGAATTCAAGCTACTCACGCTCTATGTCACCTTCCTCGAGGAAAAACTCAACATGCAGGGCCACGCACACCTCACCCGCGTGATAAACGGCATACTCACCGCCGCCATATTCGACTTTATGGGCATCATAGAGCGACAGCGCACCATCGAGACCTCCGCCACCACCGACACCGACAAACCATCGCAGCACAAAAACGACCTCGTGCGCCAATTTCTGCTCATGCTGGTAGAAGACAACGCACAGCACCACACCGTGGAGTATTTTGCCAACCGCCTCTGCATCACGCCCAAGTACCTGTCGGTCATCTGCCGCAAGCAGACCGACAAGACCCCCTCGCTCTGGATACGCGAACAGCAGATAGAGAAGATTCGCACCCTGCTCACCACCACCACCCTCTCGAGCAAGGAGATAGCATCGCGACTCAACTTCTCCAACACCTCATTCTTTGGCAAGTTCACACGCCAGCACCTCGGCTGCTCGCCCATGGAATACCGCCGCCGCCACACATAGCCCTATCCACCCCGCCCCCACGCAATTTTTGTGCGCAAAAAACACACATTTATGCGCCCTCGCAAAAACAAACTTCGAGATAAATTCCGTTCACAGCG
>JAZUHM010000184.1:0-5517 GCA_045641725.1 Bacteroidaceae bacterium
TGAACAAACGTTCACAGCGCTGTGAACGAAAATTAGCGCGCACTTAATGAAAATAAGCACGCAGAAAACCATTTTTTGTGCGCAACTGAGCAACGACAATGTGCAACTTGACAACAACAATGCGCGACTGAGCAACGACAATGTGCGACTGAGCAACGGCAATGCGCTGTCGTTTGCAAAATACAGGGGCTGATTTTTCCACAAAATGGGTGCCGCGGCGCGCATAAAGTGGTTTTTTAATATATAAATAAGGTAGGATTGGGCAAAAACTTGTAATTTTGTGGAGAATAACGGATTTACTCACTGCAAAAACCAAAACAATATGCATAAAAGACTGTTTCTATTGATTTTGCTCATGGCCGCAGCATCTATGGCGATGGCGCAGAGCCTCAGACTGATGTCGTATAATGTTCGCCACTGTGCGGGCATGGACGAGAAGTTGGACCTTGAGCGCACGGCCGCCGTGATTGAGCGCTGGCACCCCGACGTAGTGGCAGTGCAGGAGGTGGACAGTTGCGCACGCCGTTCCAACGGCATCGACGAGATTAGCGAGCTGGGCCGCCTCACGCTGATGCGCGGCACCTATGCAGCCGCCATCCCTCTGCAGGGCGGCAAATACGGCATCGGCATGCTGAGCAAGGAGCGCCCGCTGAGCGTAAGGCGCATAGCCATGCCAAGCCGCGGCGAGAGGCGCATGTTGCTGGTGTGCGAGTTTAAGGATTATGTGGTGGCATGCACCCACCTGTCGCTGCATGTGGATGAGCACAGGGCTTCATTCGACACCATCGTAAACGAGGCCAGCCGCTGGCAGAAGCCCTTCATAATCATGGGCGACTGGAACGACCACCCCGACTCTGAGTTCCTGGCCAAGATGAGCGAGCGCTTCGACTTTATCAGCGACTGCAAGACCCTCACCTTCCCCGCCGACAAACCTACCGAATGCATTGACTATATCGCCGTTTACCGCCAGCCGGGAGCCCAGATGGCGGTCAGGAAATCATATCGCGTGGTGGACGAAAAAGTGGCGAGCGACCATCGCCCGCTGGTGGCCGAAGTGGCGCTCAAGACTCCCGCCCACAAGCTGATGACCACCAAGCCATATCTGCAAGACCCCAGGCCCGACGAGATGACGGTCATGTTTCAGACCAATGCCGTCTGCCACACCTGGATTGAATACGGCACCGACACCCTCAACACCCAGAAGGCCCGCACTCTGCTCGACGGCCAGGAGGTCTGCTACGACCTCGAGAACCGCATCACCCTGCGCAATCTCCGTCCCGGCCAGCGCTATTTTTACCGCGTCTGCATGGTGGGCCTCACCCACAAGCGTGCCTACGAGACCCACTTTGGCGATACGCTCAAGACCCGCTTCTATTCTTTCAAGACCCCGTCTGCCGACGGCAAGGACTTCACCGCACTCATATTCAACGACCTGCACCAGCGCAAGGCCACCCTCGACACCCTGATGAGCATAGTGGGCAACACGGATTACGACTTCGTAATCTTCAACGGCGACTGCCTGCCCGAACCCGTCGATAGGGCCGACGCCATACGCATGATTCACAACTGCGCCGACCCGGTCAATGGCGCCGAGAAGCCCATCATTTTTGTGCGCGGCAACCACGAGATACGCAACTTCTACTCCGCCGGCATGCACAGCCTCATTGGCTATCGCGACAACAAGACCTACGGCGCTTTCAACTGGGGCGACACCCGCTTCATCGTACTCGATCTGGGCGAAGACAAGCCCGACGACCATTGGGTCTATGCCGGCCTCAACGACTTCACACAACTGCGCCAGGAGCAGGTGGATTTTATGCGCGAGGAGTTTAAGAGCCGCGACTATCGCAAGGCCGCCCGCCGTGTGCTGGTCAACCACATTCCTGTGTTCGCCAATGGCGACAAATATCGCCCATGCACTGCGCTGTGGAGCCCGCTGCTTAAGAATCAACCCATAGATATTAACTTTTGTGCCCACGAACACAGTCTTAAGTTCTTCCCCGACGGCACCGAAGACGCCAAATTCCCCATCCTGCGCGGCGGCGGTCCCGGCATCGACGCCTGCGCCGTGTCTGTGCTCGAGAAACGCGGCGCCAAACTGCGTCTGCGTGTGCTTACACCCAAGGGCATTTTTATAGACAAGGAACTCTAAAACCGCACAATCATGATTCTCACAGCCGACAGCGGAAGCACCAAGACTGACTGGGCCCTTATAAACGGCGCCCACTGCATTGCGCAAATCCAGAGCGCAGGCTGCAATCCCTACTTCCTGCAGCCGGCCGAGATGCGCGAACTTTTCTACACTATCCGCGAGCAACTGCCCCCCGGCAACGTCGATGAAATCTATTTCTACGGCGCCGGATGCACACCGGGCGAGAAGACCGACACGGTAGCGCGCGCCCTGGCATCGGTATTTGGCCATGACTGCGCCATTAGTGTGGAGAGCGATATGCTCGGAGCCGCCCGCGCCCTCTGCGGCACGCAGCCCGGCATCGCCTGCATACTCGGCACCGGCAGCAACTCGTGTCTCTACGACGGCCAGTCGATAGTGGCCAACGTCTCGCCGCTCGGGTTTATCCTTGGCGACGAGGGCAGCGGCGCCAACCTCGGCAAAATATTTGTGGGCAGCGTGCTCAAAGACCAGATCAGCGCACAAATCAAAGAGGAATTCCTGCATCACTACGGCCCCGTGGCAGACATTATCGAACGAGTCTATCGCAAGCCGCTGCCCAACAGATGGCTGGCCTCGCTATCGCCGTTTATACTCAGCCACATCGACTGTCCGCAGGTTAAGCAGATGGTAGAGGAGGCGTTTGGCGCATTCCTCCGCCGCAACATCGCCAACTACAACCGCCCCGACCTGTGCGTGAATCTTACAGGCTCGGTGGCCTATTATTATAAGGATATAATCTGCCAGGCAGCCCGCGACGCCGGTTTCAAAATCGGCTCTGTCACCAAAAGCCCGCTCGACGGCCTGGTGGCATATCACACCCAGAAACCCTGACCGCCCCACACTATATAAAACAATCGCACAATGATTCAACAATATACCGACGAGGCGTTGGCACTGCTCCAAACGCTTATCAGCAAACCCTCTGTGAGCCGCAACGAACAAGATGCGGCCGACGCAATGTGCGCCTTTATGGACAAACATGGCATCAGCCACCAGCGCGTGGGCCACAATATCTTTTGCGTGGCTCCCGACTACGACCCGCAGCGCCCCACGCTGCTGCTCAATGCCCATATAGACACCGTAAAACCCGCCCAGGGCTGGCAGCGAGACCCTTTCTGCCCCACTATTGAGGGCGACAAGCTCTATGGTCTCGGCAGCAACGACTGCGGCGGCGGCCTCGTGAGCCTCTTGCAGGCCTACCGCATACTATCAAGCCGCCCGCAGAGCTACAACCTCGTCTATGCCGCCAGCGCAGAGGAAGAGGTGTCGGGCAAAGACGGTTTTACACTGCTCAAGGAGCACCTGCCCAAGATTGACGTGGCCATTGTGGGCGAGCCGACCTCGCTACAGCCCGCCATTGCCGAGAAAGGACTGATGGTGCTCGACATTACTGCCACCGGACTCGCAGGCCACGCCGCCCGCAACGAGGGCATCAATGCGCTCTACAAGGCCATGGACCAGATAAACTGGATTCGCTCCTATCATTTCCCAAAAGTTTCGCCCACTCTCGGCGAAATGAAGATGACGGCCACGATTATCCAGGCCGGAACCCTACACAACTGCATTCCCGACAAGTGCACCTACACCGTCGATGTGCGCACCACCGACTGCTACACCAATCAGGAGGTGCTCGACTTTGTTTCCTCGCAGCTCGACGCCGAAGTCAAAGCCCGCAGCACACGCCTGGGCTCGTCGAGCATCGACCCGCAGCACCCTATCGTCAAGGGCTGCATTGCCAAGGGGCTCAAGCCATTTGGTTCGCCCACGCTGAGCGACCAGGCCCTCATGCCCTGGCCGTCGCTCAAGCTCGGCCCCGGCGACTCGCAGCGCTCTCACACCGCCGACGAATATATTCTGATTTCCGACATTCAAAAGGCAATCTGCCTCTACGTAGAACTGCTTGACAACCTCAAAATATAATCCTTTTATGCCAACTCCTCACATTTCAGCGCCCGACGGCGCATTTGCCAAGACCGTGCTGCTGGCGGGCGACCCGCTGAGAGCCAAATTTGTGGCCGACACATTCCTGACCGACGCACAAATGGTCACCGACGTAAGAAACATGTACGGATTTACCGGCCTCTACAAAGGCAAGCGCGTCTCGGTAATGGGCAGCGGCATGGGCATGCCCAGCATAGGCATCTATTCCTACGAGCTCTACAAATTCTACGACGTAGAGAACATCATTCGCATCGGCTCCGCGGGCAGCTATCGCGAGGAACTCAAGCTGATGGACGTGGTGCTCGCCACGCAATCCTATAGCGACTCAACCTACGCCCTTATGCAGAACGGCAGCGAGGATCTTATCCTCTATCCTTGCCCTATCATCAACCGTGCCATCACTCAAAAGGCCAAGGAACTCGGCATAGAGCTCAAACCTGCCCGTGTGCATTCAAGCGACGTTTTTTATAGCGACGAAAATAAAGTGCCGTGGCAGAAATTCTGCGAGCGCACCCAAACCGATTGCGTTGAGATGGAGTCGTTTGCACTTTTTCACAACGCCATTGTGCTCAAAAAGCACGCCGCCACACTGCTCACCATCTCCGATTCGTTTTGCAGCGACGAACATATCACTGCCGACCAGCGCCAAACAGCACTGCGCAACATGATTACCCTCGCCCTCGAGGCCGCAATAGAACTATAGCTGCCACCGCCCCAGCAAACGGTGCCCTTTCGGCCGTTTAGCGCCTTGGGGCAAAAGAAAAGAGCGATGCGGATCTGCTAAAACACTGGCAAATCCGCATCGCCCTTTGTATATCTGAGGCTGCGCGCTATCTTGCGAGCCAAGACTCGGGATTAAGGGTAGCGGCCTCGTTCTGCAACTGGAAATAGAGGTTGGGCTTGCCACTTGCGTCGTTGGCCACGGCGCCCAGATTCTGGCGCGCCGAGACACGCTGGCCCTGCCTTACCGAAACCGACGAGAGATTGCAATAAACCGAGATATAACTGCCGTGGCGCACCATGACATTCTTCAGTCCGCTGGTGGTAAACACAGCCACCACCTCGCCGTCGTAGATGCAGCGGGCCTGAGCGCCAGGCTGTCCCGTGAGGTTAATGCCCTTGCTGTTGAGCTGCACATTCACGCCCTTCATTGAATAGTTGCCAAAATGGGTTGACACAAGATAAGACCCCGTGATTGGCATCGGCAGGCGGCCCTTGTTGGCTGCAAAGTTGCTGGTGAGGGCATATTCCTTGTCGTTAGGCTGATATTTTGCGGGAGTTTCAGATTTGGCCGTGGATTTAGTGGCAGCGGGAGCCGTCTTAGCGGTGGTGGTTGCGCTATTGCCAGCAGACGCAGAGCCCTTGCTGGCTGCGGTTGAGCCCTTGGTTGAGCCCGCAGCGCT
>JAZUHM010000185.1:0-2622 GCA_045641725.1 Bacteroidaceae bacterium
AGCACACCCGCCATCAGTTTTTGCTCAGCAAGGGCATAAGTTTTATTGAGCTCCACAATCGCGGCATAGACACCGTGGTGGCGCGCATCAATGTGCAGTATAAGACTCCGCTGACCTCGGACACTGAGTTTGAGAGCTGTCTTAATGTAGAAAAGGACGGAGTGAAATACATCTTCCGCCAGGATATTTATCGCCTGCCCGACTATCGCCTGAGCATCAGGGCGCAGGTAGAGGCTGTGGCCGTGGTTGACGGCAAACTGGCCGACTCGCCCGAGCTGGCCGAAATGCTTAAATAATATTTGCTGCCTATGATAACTGCTGAGACCGTCAATGCCATAGCGCTGAGCATGCTGTTTTTCAATCGGCCCGAACGCCTGAGACAGGTGTACGACCGTGTGGGATCGGCCAGCGCCATTGTGGAGGCGGCAGACCACTTGCGCGACCTGGTGCCCGACCTTAATGTCAGCGCCTTTGCCATCGACAAGGCTGAGCTCCAGCAAAAGATTGAGGCGGCCAAGCGCGAGGCTGATTTCATCGACAAGCACCAGATGCAGTGCCTCACGCCCGATTCGCCCCACTACCCTACCCGACTGCGCGAGGTCTGTGCCGATGCGCCAATCGTCCTGTATTATTGCGGCAGCGCCAATCTCAATGCGCCCCGCGTCATAAGCATCGTGGGCACTCGCCAAAGCACTGAGTATGGGCGCGACATGGTTGACAATATCTGCGCCGAACTGGCCGCCTGCTTCCCCGACCTGCTCGTAGTGAGCGGTTTGGCCTACGGCACCGACATCAACGCCCACCGCGCTGCGCTGGCCAATGGACTGCCTACGGTGGGAGTGCTGGCCCACGGCCTCGACAGGATTTATCCCACCGTGCATCGCAACACGGCTGCCAAGATGCTGTCGCAGGGGGGCCTGATTACGGAGTTTCCTATCGGCACACGGCCCGAGGGCCACAATTTCCTGCGCCGCAACCGCATTATTGCCGCTCTGTCGGAGGCCACGCTGGTGATAGAGAGCAAGTTTAGGGGCGGTTCGCTCTACACGGCACAACTGGCGCTCGACTATGGCCTGACGGTGATGGCATGTCCGGGCCGCGCAACGGACGTTAACTCTGAGGGATGCAACAATCTCATCAACAACAGCAGTGCTGCCATGCTAACCTCGGCGGCCGACGTGGTGAGGGCCTTGGGATGGCAGGTGAAGAAGCCGAAATTGCAGGATCTGCCCACGCTCTTTGACCTCAACCTCAGCGGCGAGGAGCGCATGATCTACGATTGCCTCGATGCCGAGGGCGTGCATACCAATACTGTCATCGAGCGCAGCCAGCTGCCCATCCCTCGGGTGATGGCGGTGCTCAGCGAACTGGAGTTTCGCGGCGTGGTGCGCCAGTTGCCGGGCTCCAAATGGAGAAAATTGCAGTGAAATCTAATAACATAACCTGATAATTATGAAAAGAACAACCATTTTATTTCTGTCTGTCATCCTTGCGACGGCAGTGTGGGCCCAGGCGCCAGTCAAGGACGCCCTCTACGGCTCTACCAAGGCCTATTTTACCAAGGCGCAGACCCAGAGCGACAACATGCGCCGCATGATGCGTGACTTCTATTACCTGCCTGAATTTGGCAATGTCCTCAAGGAACTTGTGCCCGACGAGGTGGGCAATGCGCAGGCCAAACTGGAATATTGCTACATGCGCGACATCTACAACATTATGCACCAAATGGGCTACGATCCCACCAAAATCCGCACCTTGGAGGGATTGCCCGTGATGCTGCTCATGTTTGAGTCCTACAGTGTGCCCGACCAGAAGGAGCATGTGCTGAACTTCGACAATGTCCACCGCACCCGCGACTACTCCGCCCAGTTGATGGAGTACATGGGCAAATACACGCAAGATCCCTACAGCAACGGCTCGGTCAATTCCTTCGCCATGGTGGAACTGCTGCTCAGCGCCAAGCGCAAGGATTTGTGTAAGAAATATTGCGACCAGCTCTACGCCTTCTTCTCGGTGGTGGCAGCGGCCAACGGCGTGACCTCCAAGCAGGAGTCGGCCTATCTCTTGAAACTCAAGAACGCGGCCAACTTCGCCTTGCCCCAGGATGGCTCATGCAACATCACTCCGGTCAAAAAGCAGCCCGTTCAGACCGCCCAGCCAAAGCAAGCATACGAGCAGGTGGCCAAAGATCCCAAGAAGATTGACCCATTTCAGCAGCTTGACGAGCTGATTGGCCTTACCGAGGTCAAGGAAAAGGTGCGCACACTCGCCAATCTGGTCAAGATACAGAAGATGAAAGAGGAGCAGGGCCTCAAGACCACTCCCCTATCCTACCACTGCCTCTTCCTGGGCAATCCAGGTACCGGCAAGACCACCGTGGCCCGCATCATGGCCGACATCTACCACGACCTCGGCATACTCAAAAAAGGCCACCTCGTCGAGACCGACCGCTCGGGCCTCGTGGCAAACTATGTGGGCCAGACTGCCACCAAGACCAATGCAGTAGTAGATTCAGCCCTTGGCGGCGTGCTCTTTATCGACGAGGCATACGCACTGGCGCAGGGCGGAGGCAACGACTACGGCCAGGAGGCCATCTCCACACTCCTCAAGCGCATGGAGGAC
>JAZUHM010000186.1:0-2021 GCA_045641725.1 Bacteroidaceae bacterium
GTGTGGTACACGCTGGTAACGGAGAATCCTTTTGCTCCGAGTCCTGTTTCATTTGACCCAGCAAAATTCTATATCATCAAGCATAAGGCCAGCGGTCTGTATGTCAACACCAATGCAAAGAATGCAGAGAACACGAGCAACAACTCTACCGTGACAAAGCTCTCTGCCGACCGCATGATGGCGACAGCCTTTACCATTACGGCCAACGGCTCTGGATTTTGTTTTAAAGAAGTAAACACAAACAAGTACGTCGGCGTAAAGAGCAATGGTTGGGATGCCAACTATTTTGATGCCGCTGCCAGTGCTGTGGTGTATATTGAGCAAGTCAGCGACTATTATATCATCAAGAAGAGTAGCGCCGCCACTGGCAATATCTTCTTCAATTGTTCCAACGTACAGGATGGCTCCAAACTGTACTTTAATATAGGAAGCTCTGCGGCTTGGGTGATTGAGGAGGCACCAGCCTTCACACGCACTTTCAGCAACTACCAGCTTAAACTCGTCAACGACAGCAAGGAACTCTACATGAAGGAGAATGCTGCTGGCAACTCTGCAAGCAAGGGCGCTATCTTCAGTGCTGATGGTTCTGTGTTTACGACAACCATCACAGACAACAAGGCTACAATACTAGACAATACAACCAATAAATACTTTGCCTACAATCCAAATAAGGCTAATTGGGGAACCCTGATGCAGGATGCAGCCTACCAATGGGATGCGTTCGTCAGCGGTGGCCAGGTCTGCTTCTCGCACGACGGATCATATTATATGGGTAATGGTTCTGCTAATCAGGTTGAAAATGGTGGCATCTTTGCTGGCGAGACATCACGCGTGTGGTGGGAGTTTGTAGAGGCACAGCCCTATACTATCAACGTCGTTGGTGGCGTGAGTGGTGGTATCATCTACAACGGCGAGGAATATACGACTACATTTACAGCAGTTTCTGGACTCACCACCGGTGTGCTCACCGCTATTCCTGTTGACGGCTATCAGGCAAACATCACGATGGGGGGCACAACCATCACCGTGACCTATACCGCTAATCAGGTGGTTGACAATCCGCAGGCCATCAGCGACATGCTGAACCGTATTGGTGGCGCGGGAACAAGCACCAAGTTCGTGACTCGCCTCGACGAGGGTCTTTTTGCTAATGGCAAAGACAAGTTCATCATCGGCAATCAGGACGGCAAGCCCTATATTCAGGGCAGCAGCATGACAGCCATTTCCACGGGCATCAACTGGTACCTCAACCACGATGCTCATATCAATATCTCTTGGAATCAGCTGACTGCCGACATCGCTGGCGCAAGTCTGCCTGAGGCAACACCCACAGAGAAGACCTGCGATGCCGACTACCGCTACTACCTCAATTACTGCACCTTCGGCTACTCAATGACCACATGGACTTGGGACCGCTGGCAGAAGGAAATCGACTGGATGGCGCTCCACGGCATCAACATGCCGCTGCAGATTGTGGGCCTCGAAGAGGTTTGGCGCAAGGTGCTCGTGCAATACAACTATACCGACGACGAAGCCAAGGCCTTTGCCGCTGGTCCTGCCTTCACCGCTTGGTGGGGCATGAACAACCTCGAGGGCTGGGGCGGTACTACCGACGATGCATGGTTCGCCCGTCAAGCCAAGCTCGGCAAGGATATCTGCGACCGCATGAAGGAACTCGGCATGCAGCCGGTTTTGCCTGGTTTTGCAGCCATCGTTCCCCACGACTTCACATCTAAGAATCCCGCTTACGCCAGCGAGAGCCAGGGCAACTGGGGCGGCTCGTTTGTCCGTCCTTGGATTATGGACCCCAGCGGTGCGAAGTTCAGCGAGGTGGCAGAAAAATACTATAAAGCGCACGAAGAAGTGCTCGGAACATCCAAGTACTACTCTATGGACCCATTCCACGAGGGTGGCGCCACCAGCAGCGGCAAGTACAGCGAGGGCTACAAGGCCATTTACGATGCCATGAACGACAACTGCGGCAGCGACACCAAGTGGGTCATCCAGCAGTGGCAGTGGGC
>JAZUHM010000187.1:0-3698 GCA_045641725.1 Bacteroidaceae bacterium
CGCGTAGCGACTGAGGGGTCGATAGTATAATTTGTTGCTATTCAGTCATTTGTGTTTGTTGGGCCTCCGTACCCCTCTGGCTCTTCGAGCCACCTCCCCTCCCAGGGGAGGAGACGACTCAATCACAATCTTTTGTTTTACCGAATAACAATAATAAAAATCACCTTTTGCAGTCTGTTGGTGAGCAAAGTTCTGCAAAAGGTGATGGCAATATTTGGCATGGGCAAGGGAGGGGCTTGTCCGGAAATATATTTTGGTCAGTGATTTAGGGGGGAGGGCCTATTTCTTTTTGCGCCATAGGTTGATGCCCATATACAGCTGGGCGTAGAACAATGAGTTCTGGCACGAGAAGGTGGCCTGCTTGTAGGCGTAGGTGTGGGCGGTGAAAAGTCCGCCGGCAAAAAGGCGCTGCGAGTTCCACACTATGGCTGTACGGCCTATGAAATCGAAGTTGACGTTGCGCAGTCTGTAGATTTTCTCGGAGGAGAATCTTTCGCCCTTTGTGAAGTTGTAACCGATTGATGGTGAGGCGGTAAGGTTAAACAGCCAGTTGTGGGCGAATACCCAATTAAACGAATAGCCAAGCGAAAATGAGTGGTTGATATACTTCACTTCGTGCACCTTGAGGCCCTCGTTGATCAGCAGATTGCCGTCGGCGTCGTAGAAGGGTGAGGGCAGTTTTTCGTAGTCGAAGTTGATCTTCTGGCGCGAGTAGTTGTAGCCGAAGATGAACGCGCCGGTCGATTTGCGCTGGATGGTGGACTGTGCGTAGGCGGCGGGGTAGGAGAAGTGGCGGTGGTTGAAGATATAGTAGAAGTGGAAGTAGCGCATGTTGGAACTTAGTCCCGGAAAGCGCATTCCCTCCGATGCCTTGGTTATCTCCTTGTTGAAACCAGACATGTTGCTGATTCTGTATCCGTTGACGTCTCGCTCGGCATAATAGTCGAATCCAAACATCGGGGCATAGATAGAGAAATAGGTGTTTGTGTGGTCGCTAAGTTTCTGAGTACCAATGTCAAGTGTGATACCGAGAAACAAAAGGCTATAGCCGAAATATGGGCCTACCGTCACCTGTGATTTAGGGCTGAAGTATAGCGACTGATGGTGGCCCTCGTCGTCGTTAGCCCTGAGGCGGATGGTCTTGTAGCGCCAGTCGCCCTGGGTGAGGATGGTCACTTTGAATTTGTTGCTCTCAATGTAGTTGGAATCTACATCCAAGGCCTTGTCGAGCAGGCGGAGAAGAAAGAATTTCCTTTTTGGCCTTACAGAATCTTGCGCTGCAGAGATGCTGTCGCTCACGATGGTAGCACTGTCTTTCCTGACGAGTACGGTTGGCCCAATCTCGGCATAGGCAATGCTGCTGATGAGCAATAGCAATGTCAATATGTGGCAGCGCAAGAGCATGGCGTGTTAGAATTTGCCGAGAATGCGGTCCATCACCCAGTTTACGGAGGTGGCGCTCACAGAATCGCACTTGCAGATGGCTTTTTGCTGCAAGTGTTCCACCACTTGCTTGATAAGCGGCAGCTGCACGTAAGGCGGGTTTTCGATTTCGAAGATTTGCTGCCCCTCCTCGTTGTAAAGTGTTATGGGCTCGTAGGTAAATACCGAGAAGCGGAGGCTGCCGCGGTTGCCGATGATTTCAATGCGGTCTTCTTTCGCAGATTCGTGGCCCACAAAGCACCACGAACCCGAGCCAGGCAGGCCGTTGGCAAATTTAAAGCACGCACTCACGGTGTCTTCTGACTTATAAAGTCCGCCGAGATTGGTGCAGTAGCCTTTAGCCTCGATGATAGGGCCGAAGATACACTGCAGGAGGTCAATCTGGTGGGGCGCAAGGTCGTAGAAATAGCCGCCGCCGGCAATATCGGGGAGCACTCGCCACGGCAGACTTTGGCTGTTGTAGTCAAGGTCGCGCGGAGGCACCGAGAAACGGATTTGCACATTGATGACATCGCCCACTGCACCTGACTTCACCAATTCTTTTACCTTATTAAAGTAAGGAAGTTCGCGGCGGTAGTACGCAGCAAAACACGGCACGCCCATCTGTTGCGAGATGCGGTTGATGCGCCCGCAGTCAAGGTAGTTAGAACACAGCGGCTTTTCAACATAAGCCGGCTTGCCTGCCTTGAGAGGCTTAATGGCGAACGTGGCGTGCGTAGAAGGGGGCGTAGCTATATAGATGGCGTTCACGTCGGGGTCATTGATGAGCTCGATGGCGTCGGTGTAGTATTTAGCCACGTTATGACGCTCCGCATAAGAGCGCGCCTTTTCACGAGTGCGGCTCATCACGGCAGTGATATCCGAACCCTCGATCAGACGAAATGCGGGGCCGCTCTTCTTTTCGGTCACCTCGCCGCACCCGATGAATCCCCACTTGACCTTGTCAATTCTTTCCATAGTGCAAATGCAATTAAAGGCTCTTAAAGCGCCGTCGGTCGCTATGCTTCAGTGCGCAACCTTGCTCACAATCGACCACGCCTTAAGAACCTAGAGTATAATCAGATGTCTGTTAGTCCAAACTGTGGATAATCAATCCGCTGCGGAGCTTAGGCTCAAACCATGTGGCCTTAGGTGGCATAATCTTGCCGCTGTCAGCGATATTCATGATCTGCTGCATCGAGACAGGGTAGAGAGCCAGGGCCGCACGCATCTCGCCAGAGTCAACACGGCGCTTGAGTTCGCCCAGACCGCGCAGACCTCCCACAAAGTCGATGCGCTGAGACGAGCGCAGGTCGCCGAGGTTGAGGATGTCCTGCAGAATGAGGCGCGAAGAGATATCTACGTCCAGCACGCCGATTGGGTCGTTACGATCATAGCTGCCCTCCTTTGCGTTGAGCGCATACCATTCGCCGTCGAGGTAGAGCGAGAACTCGTGTGGCTTTGCCGGACGATATTCTGCGGCGCCCTTTTTCTCGATGTCGAAATTAGCTGCAATCTTGGCGAGGAACTCTTCAGAATTGAGACCGTTGAGATCCTTGACAACGCGGTTGTAGTCAAGCACTGTGAGCTGAGACTGCTGGAATGCCACAGCCATGAAGTAGTTGTACTCCTCGTCGCCCTTGTGGTTGGGGTTCTGGGCTGCGCGCTCGCTACCAACCAGAGCAGCAGCGGCGCTGCGGTGATGGCCGTCGGCAATATAGAGCGCCGGCATCTTGGCAAACTCCTCGGTAATGGTCTTGATGTCCTCGTCGTTGCTTACGACCCAGAGTTTATGGCCGAATCCGTCGATTGGAGCCACGAAATCGTACTCCGGCTCGGTGGCGGCATAGCGCATAATGAGCTCGTCGAGCACGTTGTTGTCGGGATAGGCAAAGAATACAGGCTCAATGTTGGCGTTGTTGACGCGAACATGCTTCATGCGGTCTTCTTCCTTGTCGCGGCGAGTGAGCTCGTGCTTTTTGATTACGCCGTTTTTGTAGTCCTCCTGGTAAGCGCAGACAACAAGGCCGTATTGGGTCTTCTCCTGGTTGTTGTTGGCTGGCAGACAAGAGGTCTGGGCGTAGATATAGTACTGCTCCTTCTCGTCCTGAACGAGCCAGCCTTTCTCCTGGAACATCTTGAAATGCTCGGCAGCGCTGTCATAGACCTTAGGGTCGTACTCTGAGGTGCCAGGCCCGAAGTTAATCTCTGGCTTGATGATATGATAGAGAGATTTCTCGTTGGCGCCAGCCTCAGCGCGGGCCTCTTCTGAGTCA
>JAZUHM010000188.1:0-2268 GCA_045641725.1 Bacteroidaceae bacterium
CACTCCGTCGATGCCGCCCAGGGGGTGGTTGCTCACAAAGGTGTAGCGCCCCTGGCCTGGCGCGGGCAGGTTTTCCTGGCCCTTGATCACCAGCTTCATGTCGAAATATTCGAGCACCGACTTGAGCCATTCTACGCCCTCCTCGTCCTGATGCTCGCGATAGAAGATGTTCATCTCGTCCTGATGGATGATGCGCTTGAGCCAGTTGACCACGAATCGCGGCACAAACTTAGCCTTCTTACCCGCTTTGGCACGGATAATTTTGTCAACGTCAACTTCTACCTGTTTATTTTCTACCATAATGGAGGTTTTAAGTTACAAAATTAGCAATTCCCGCTCATCTAACCAATTAAAAAGCACATAATTATAATAATTGTGGCAATATTTATCCGATTTGCACGCATTTTTGCAAAGGGAAGATTGAATTTCGGGCCTCTTTGTGTGCAAAGATTGCGTGCGGAGGAATTTTTGCGGCGCAGAGATTTTAAGTCACCCGCGGGTGACATTTAAGTCACCGGTGGATGACATCTAAGTCACTCGTGGGTGACATTAACGTTACCCACGGGTGACTCAAAATCATCTCGCACCAAATTCATCTCCGCCCGCACTTTCTTGCCGGCGACACGTCACCCGTCGCACCCAACCCCAACCACCCAGTTTTGCTCCGAAAATAGCAAAATATGCCCCAAAAAACACTTTTAATATTAAAAAGGTATTAAGAAACGAAAAAAATCCGTATATTTGCAGATAAATTAAAAAATACGCGATTATGACTGAAGCAATAAGAAAAACACTGGCCGACAGCCCTGCCGCAAGGTGGACTGCGCTTATCATCGTATCACTCACCATGATGTTCGGATATTTCTTTACCGATGTCATGAGTCCGCTGGAGCCGCTGCTTACGGCTGCCAAGGAGGACGGAGGCCTGGGTCTCGGATGGTCATCCGACGAATACGGCTTTTTCTCGGGCTCCTATGGTTTTTTCAATGTCTTTTTGTTCCTGCTGTTCTTTGGCGGCATCATCCTCGATAAGTTCGGCATCCGCTTTACTGGTATTCTGAGTACGGTGCTCATGTTTGTGGGCGCTGTAATCAAGTGGTATGCAGTGGGGCATGAGTTTGAGGGCGAGATGTGGGGCTACAGCATGCAGGTCATCTGGGCTTGCCTCGGCTTTGCCCTCTACGGTGTGGGCTGCGAGATTGCAGGTATCACCGTGAGCAAGGTCATCGTGAAGTGGTTTACTGGCCACGAACTCGCATTGGCCATGGGCCTTCAGGTAGCTTTGGCGCGTATTGGTACCGCCGTTGCTTTGGGTGCGGCACTGCCTTTTGCCGAGGCCATGGGCGGCGTGAGTGCCTCTGTGGCACTGGGTGCAGCAATGCTGTGCGCCGGTATGTTGAGCTACCTCGTTTACTGCGTGATGGATAAGAAACAGGATAAGTCGAGCGCCGCCGTTCAGACCGAGCCAGAAGAGGGCTTCAAGTTTAGCGACCTCAAGATTCTGTTCGGCAACAAAGGCTTCTGGCTTATCACTCTGCTTTGCCTTATGTTCTATGCGGGTGTGTTCCCATTCCTCAAGTTTGCAACCAAACTGATGGTCACTAAATATCAAGTAGATCCTGAGGTGGCTGGTCTTATTCCGGCCATGCTGCCATTCGGCACCATCTTCCTTACCCCGATTTTCGGCAGTGTCTATGACAAGTTTGGCAAGGGTGCGACCCTGATGGTTATCGGTTCTATCCTGCTCACTATCGTTCACGCCACCTTTGCCCTGCCAATCACCTCGTGGGTTGTGGCCATCGTGGTGATGATAATCCTGGGCATCGCATTTGGCCTCGTGCCAAGCGCCATGTGGCCGTCTGTGCCAAAGATTATCCCAATGAAACTGCTGGGCACTGCCTACGCAGTCATCTTCTATATCCAGAACATCGGTCTCTCGCTCGTGCCAATCCTCATCGGCAATGTCAACAGCGCCTATACTAATGACAAGGGCGAGATCGACTACACCATGTCGATGGCAATCTTTGCCGGTTTCGGCCTCATCGCAATCCTCCTCGCCCTCGCCCTCAAGGTCGAGAACAAGAAGAAAGGCTATGGCCTCGAAGACGCAAATATCAAGAAGTAATCCGCTTCTGTTCACCCTGATAATAATTACTAACTAAAAATTCAATATTATGTTTGAAGGACAACCCAAAGGCCTATGGGCCCTGGCATTTGCCAACACTGGTGAGCGCTTTGGTTACTACACCATGCTCGCAGTATTCATCC
>JAZUHM010000189.1:0-4861 GCA_045641725.1 Bacteroidaceae bacterium
ACTTGATAAAGGTGCGGCAGCGCAGTTCTGCTGGCATGGGCTTTGCGTCTTTGAGCAGTGAGCGTTGCTCTGCCACAAAGTCGGTATTGCAACTTGTTTTCTCAAGCAGGCTCAGATATTTCTCTGCAGCGGGGCGGTCGCCCAGCTTGACGCAATATTCTGCCATGTGGCGCAGTCCAGAGGTGCAGAATCCGTAGTTTTGTGAGTAGCGCATGCCGTACTGGAATGTCTGGTGGTATGCTTCGTCGTAGAATCCGAGTTCGCGGTAGAATATGCGGCAGAAGTCGATGCTGAGGGGTGTGTTGTCGAGGCGCGGGCAGAAGGTCTCGGCGCTGTTGATCTGATAGCTGAACAGATTCTCTGCCAATGTGCCCATTCTTGCCTCTGCGAGCAAGGCAAATTGCAGGGTCACGTTGTCGGTGATGGCGCCCCGGTTGTCTATTTCGCTTAAGAGGTCTTCCCATCGGGCCTCCTCGGCCAGGTCGGCGTAGGTATATACGTTTTCTGTGGTGTGGTAGCCCTCGTTGTCGGCGAGGTGGCTATAGTAGAAGAAGCAGGCTGCGAGGCTTGTGGCGATAGTGATTGTTGCCTGCAGGATGCGGCCGCCGATGCGTGGTATGAGCATCAGCGCTATGGGGAGGGCATATAATATAAGGTAGATAAATTCCTTGTCGCCCACGTTGCGCGTGTACCACCAGCGGCAGTCGAGGGGGATAAACTTGACGGAACTTGAATAGTAGCTGACAAAGCAGACTGTGAGCGCCACAAATAGCAGCGGCAGCGCAATGTTTATCAGCGGCATGGCGCTTAGGGTGGGTGCGGTGGCCTGAGTTTTGTCGCGGCGCAGGGTGCGGTAGGCCAGCAGTGCGCTGATAATCACGTTGAGCATTACGTTTACGGGAAAAGACACCATCCACATGCTCAGCAGGCTGATTATGACAATTGCAATGGTGCTGATCCACTGGCGGCGGCTGCGCCAGGCGAGGCCTGTAGCGCAGAGGGCGCAGAAGAACCAGATGCCTTCAAAACTGAGCGAGATATGGTGTGTAAACATCCAGGCCAGTCCGAGCGAGGGGATGAGGCCAAACAGATAGTTGCTCTTGAATCGCCAGCAGCACGGCACCAAGGCCGCCAGCAGTGTCACGATTGCCAGCAGTATGGCCTCGATGACTATGCCGGTGGTGGGATTGCCAAAATATTGCAGCATCCATGTCTCGGCCAGCATGTTGAGGCCAGGATAAAAGGCCATGGCGGCATTTATGAAGTCGGGAGTCCATACAAAGAAATTGATTTTCTCCATCATCATCTCGGAGTGAGGGTAGGGCGACAGGGCCAGTATTACTGCCAGCAGCACTGCCGCTGCCGGTATAAGGGCTATCCACCAGGTTGAGGCGTTAGATGCCGACGACAACAGGCTGCGCCCCTTGCGACTGGGCGTGTCTTTAGATGGAGCCGGCGCAGTGCGGGGAGTGGTCTGCGCTTTCTGTGAGTGGTATGATTGTCTTTTCTTGCTCATAGTCGTAGAATTATTCAGGCATGTCGGCCACGATAAACATATCTGCCAGTTCGTCGCGATTCAAATCGACCGGCGCTTTGATAAACTCGGGAATGTTATAGCTATACATGCGCTGCATGTTGTGCTGAGGGTCGCGCTGCGGCAGGAGCATGGGCTTGGAGAAGCGCTTGCCGTCCCAATGCGACAGGAATAGGCGGGTATAGCGCCCATCTACGCGCTTGCTGCTCAGCACCACCCATTTGCCCTGGCTGCCCCAGGAGTGGTAGCTGTCAACGTCGTTGCTATTGAGTACAGACACGTCTATCAAGGTGCCGGAACCATGCGCAGACAAATCTATCATCTTCAGATCCGCCTCCTTGTGGTGGATAGGAAAAGTAGCACAGTCGGCCCAGGTGAAGAGCATGTAGCGGCCGTCGGGCGAGATGCGTGGAAATGACACGCTGCCGCCCTGGCGGCTAGCGCTGTAGATGGTATCTGTCTGTGGGCCGAGGCTGCCTGTCTTCTCGTCGAAAGGCACTCGCACTATGCTGTAGCGCAGGTCGTTGTATTCGTGTGGCATTTTGACGGCCTTGGCTGTGCAGAAATACAAGTACTTGCCGTCGGGCGAGAATGCGGGGAAAGTCTCCCAGTTGAGGCTGTCGGTAAATCGCTCGTCGGTGAGAACCTGCTTATGCTTGACGTCGTATATCATAAGGTCGGAGCGCTGGTCGTAAACCTCGATTTTGTCGCGCGAATGAGCGTAGAACGACTGGCGGGTGGAGTTGCTGGAAAAAGCGATATAGTTGCCGCTGGTGTGCCACATGGGATAGGTGCCGCTGAGCTGCGGGCCAATCTTCTCGAGAGCGATTTTCTCGGTTTGGCCATGCTGGCTGACGATAGTGCCGCCGCCCTGGCCGCGGGCGTGGAACATCATGCCTTGGGTGGCGTCGTAGTTGGCAAACGAGTGGCAGTTGACGCAGCCAGTGTTGTTCTGAGTATTTTCAATGATTGCGGTCTCGTCGAAAGATTCGAGGTCACGCTGGTAGATGCCCATCTTGCACCACAGCTCGTAGCTGGGCGGTATCAGTCGGTAGGCCACATAGCGGTCAACTTCGTCGGGACTGACGTAAAGGCAGAACGGCTTATAGGCCACGCCGTTGGGGTGGGCCTCAGTCCAGGCGCTTGCTGTCACTTCGATTTTGCCGCCGGCCTGAAGCGCAGCATCGATTAGCGAGCGCCAATCGTCGGTATCGATGTCAATAAATCGCTCGCCGCAGACTTTTATCTCGGTGTTGCCGGCCTTGAGCAGGGCCTGAATGTGAGTGGCGCCCGCAATTTCAAAATTCAGCGGCGCTATATTTCGCGGCACTGTGACCTCGGTGTAGTCGGGAAAGATCGGGGGCATGGCGTCGGCCTTTTCGGCAGGCTCCTGCCAGCCGTTGCAACTGCCAAGGGCCAGCAATGCTGTCAAACATGCCAATATAAATATGTTTTTCATAACCTTATATATTATTTATTCTGCAAAGATAGTCTTTTCTTTTCAGTCAAGGCGCATTCGGCGGCCATAAATTAATTTTTGGGGCGATATTCGGCGGGCTAATGGACAGGTAAAGTCACAAAAATGGCCTCAAGCGGCGCCCGATTGCGAATATTTGCGCGCGAGAGTCGAGTTTTTTGCCAAAATAATCGTAATTTTGCACATTGTTTGCAACAAACGCAAAGTTTTCTCAAAGACAATTATCGTAATGAACGAGCAGATTTACTCTAAAGACATCGTAGATTTTGTGAAACTGGCAGCGGATTATTGCCTGAAGGTAGAGAATTGTCGTCAGGCCATGCCTCGCGATTTTGTGAAGGCCATGCTGTCGTCGTTGCCCTATCTCTATATCAAGGCTTCCGACCTGCAGCAGAGCGTGGAGGACAATGGCTTTGGTGTGGACGCGCAGGTGACCGAGGAGGACTACAACTATGTGCGCCACGGCGTGTATGACGTGCTGGGGCAGTATGATGAATATCTGGATGTCTTTGTGGAAGATATGAAATACAGCGACCGCCCGATTCTGAAGAGTGTGTCGGAGGATTTGGCCGATATCTATCAGGATTTGCGCAATTTTCTGGCAACCTACCGCGATGGTGTGGAGGATATGATGGCAGCTGCGCTGTATGAAGTGATGCTGAATTTCCGCGAATACTGGGGACAAAAGTGCGTGAACGTGATGCGCGCCCTCCACGACATCCTCTACCAGCAGATGAACGAGGAAATCTAAATGGTTTATGTTGACTGATAGAATTTTAAAACGAAATAAAACTTACTCGTGATGCTGAAAATTTATGCTAACATCGACAAACGACTGATAGAGCAGATGCCGCCAGTTTTGTTTGAGGGACGGATTTTCACTATCAACACTGTAGAGGAGGCCGACAAGGCGGTGAAATACCTGAAGACCTTTCCCGTGATAGGTATCGACACTGAGACCCGCCCTAACTTCCAGCGCGGCCAGGGATATAAGGTGGCGCTGCTGCAGGTCTCGACTATAGACACATGTTTCTTGTTTCGCCTCAATCGCATCGGCATTCCCGAGAGCCTGAAAAAGCTCTTGTCGAGCCGCAAGCAGATTAAAATCGGCCTTTCTATGAAAGACGACATCCGCGCCCTCAACGGTCGATGCGAATTTAAGTTTGGCCGTTATGTGGAACTGCAGCAACGAGTGCGCGAGGTGGGAATACTGGACCTGAGCCTGCAAAAAATCTACGCAAACCTCTTTGGTCGCAAGATTTCCAAGAGCAAACGCCTGACAAACTGGGAGGCGCCGACCCTGACTGAGGCTCAGAAACGATATGCGGCCACTGACGCGTGGGCTTGCCTCAAGATATACGACCTGCTGGAGCAGTTGCGCACAGGGCTCGACTATGAGTATATTTCGCCGATGGACGATAATCGCATGTTTGGCATTTATATCTCCAGCCTCATCAGCGAGGCAGTTGGCGCGAGCGACCAGCCCATTTAATTACCCGATAATACCTAAACGCTATGTATAAAAAAATCATTTTGCGCAAAGGCAAAGACCAGAGTTTAAAGAGATTTCATCCCTGGGTGTTCAGTGGCGCCATCGCCCGCATGGACAGCGACCTGGAGGAGGGCGAGATAGTAAAAGTATATACCGCCGATGGCGAATTTATTGCCGTGGGACATTTCCAGATTGGCTCGATAGCTGTCAGGGTGTTGAGCTTTGAGGATATCGAAATCAACTCTGCATATTGGGCCACGCGCCTGCAGAACGCCCTGGAGGCTCGCAAGAGCGCCGGTGTGGTGAGGGAAGATAATAATATGTATCGCCTCGTGCATGGCGAGGGTGACGGCCTGCC
>JAZUHM010000190.1:0-8887 GCA_045641725.1 Bacteroidaceae bacterium
ACAAACATGCTGGCCACCAGTGTACCTGTAGGCGGCACCACCGACGACGAGGCCCGCTCAAACAAGTTCTGGGGCAAGTCATTGTTTGACGAAGAAGAGGAAGAAATAGAAGATGACGGCTTATTTTTATAACTAGAAATAGTTATAGTCACACATTACAGCAGTTGCATGCACTACAATTGGTAGTCTTGCAACTGCTGATTTTTTACTACTGCTACCAACATTATAATATTAATAAGGTATATACTTGTATGCTGTCATAAGAATATCAAAAATCTTCGAGTGCGCAATGTTTTTCTCCGTGGGGATTAATTTTTTCTTCGTGCTAAATTCTGCGCGCACGCTGAAAAATGATATTGCCGCACGCATTTATTAAGTGATTTGTCAAAATGTGAACAATTAATATGTCCAACGAAATAAAATTACTGCAGTTACATGACTTTTTTAAGCCTGTAGCTGCAGTAATTGCAATAAGTTTCAGACTATCTATAGTTTTTCAAATGCTTATGGTTATTATCGGCCCAAATGGAATTTGTAATTCGCTCCTACGAGGAATGTAAATCGTGGTTGAGGCACTGAACCAAGATCGTAATATTTGCGAGCCAGGATATTCTCAAAGGAGGCGTAGATGTCGTATGTCGGCTTTGTCCAGCGCAATTTTAAGTCAAGAATTGTGTATGGCTTATATGAATGCTGAACTGCGCTGCCACTCTCATAAGCTACATATGTGCCGAGGCGGTCTTGCCAACGCAGATACCATGTTGCGCTTAACGGACCAAAGATATTATGCTCCAATGATGCTGTGATTTTATGGCGAAGATAGTCAAGGGCATAGTTTGACTGATAGATCTTAATATCATCATGGCGCTTCTGATGATTATAATAATATGCCACATTAACAGCAGACAGCACATTCTGAGATTGAAGCAACTTCTTGAGATTCACTTTTGCTTGGGCAACAATCTGATAGTTGGACAATTTAAATGCTGCGGAATGATAGATATCTTCTGGTGTGTACATCACCCAGTCTATCATATTTGTGCCGCGTCTGTAAATTCCGGTCACCGAACCTGCAAACCAGTTTCTCGCATAATCAAGGCCTGCCTTATAAGTGGTCGCCTCTTCTGGCTTTAGGCCGACATTACCTTCTTGAGTGGGTGATTTATAATACAAATCTGTGAATGTCGGCATACGCATTGATTTATTAAACGATGCATATAGCTTTAATCCTTGCAATGGTTTAAGGCTTAAGTCGATGCCTGGATAAAAGCGAATTTTTTCGTCAACAGCGGTATTGCGATTTGCCATAATACCGGCATTTGCTGAGAAATTTCCAATTATTACTGCATGTTCTAAGAACAGGCTGTAGTTAGTACGATTATCCTTGTGGTCATAGTATTTGTCTGACTTGTGCTCTACTCTTACATATTGGTCAGCAGTAAGCGGACGACCGAGGTTTGTAGATAGGATGCCTTCTTGCCTGATTTCACCACCAAATGCTGTGCGGCCTAATGACCATTTGGAATATCCGGCCACTGAGGCTGACATTACATCGTTGCGATGGTAGTTTTCGCCAACTGACGAAGATTTTATCAGTTGGAAATGGTCGTAGTTGCGAGTAAAGGACAAGGATGGTAACAGTCTGATTTTACCGGCTAAAGTTTCGCCTTTTACCGCTGCCATATATCGCTGTCCTTCTTCCCACTGGTTGGGGTATTTTGCGCTGTAGAATGTGTTTGCACCATAGCGCTGACCATTGAAACCGGCTTGCCAATTTAATCGCAGATACTCGTCGGCATAACGTCCCTGATAAAAAATGCGGGTTCTGCCAAAAGCGCTATTCTCAACAGCGCCATCGGTTCGAAAATAATCTGCGGAAATACGATTACGAATACCCTTTGATGAAAGATTTACGCTTGCGCCGCCACCACTTGTTCCATAAGAACCGCCTTCTGCATGTATTGCTAAATTGGTATCGGAATCGGTGCGTGTAATAATATTGATTATGCCATTGAGAGCCTGACTGCCATAAATGCGGGCAGATGCTCCATCTAAAATCTCGATACGCTCTATGTCAGCAATGGCAACTGGAAAATCGGCGCTGAGATGGCCCGTCTGCGGGTTGTTGATGTTTATCCCGTTGAGGAGAATTGTGATCTGGTCAAAGGTTCCTCCACCAAGCGAGATGTCTGTTTGTACTCCAAGTGCTCCGCGCTGGCGCACATCAACATTTGGACATAACTTGAGAATGTCGTTGATGGTTTGGCACTTGGCATTGTCTATCTCCTGTCGTGAAATCACGACAATCTTGCTCCATGCCTTATCTAAAGACACTGGGAGCTGTGAACCGGTTACTACAGCTTCGCCAAGGCTGACGTCTGTAGAGCTAATCGAATCCTTAACAATCTGAAGAGAATTTGAGCGAGTCGCAAGGCATTCATTGTGAGCCATAAGCAGTGTGCTCACTGCAAGAACTCCAATGCGAATCTCTTTCTTCAAACTGTTGAAGGCTGAATAGCTCTTGCCGTCATAGTGACGAAAAGTGCAAACCGCGTTCTTCAAAGGTTTGTTGTTAAACATAAATTAAAAATTGTTAGGTTATTAATTATCCACACCAATTTGTGTGGCTTTTTTATTTTATTAATGTTAAATATTGAAAAAAACTCCAGCAATATTACGTTGTTTTAAATATAAGTATTACCTTTGCATCGGTTGCATCGGTCTGATCGGGATACTCGTCATTTATTTTTCTTTTTCCGAGACCGTTTTCTATATCAACGGCATGCCTCCCTTGAGTTGGAAACCCGCGATATAGAAGCCCTCAAATCCTTATTTATCAGGAGTTTCATCACATCCACCGGTGCAACCTTTTTATTGTTTTTTCTGAAGTGTTGCAAAATATCCCATCTTATACAGATTGAAGATAGCTACCCTTGGATTGTGCATAAGTGACTTGTATTCTAATTGACCAAAGAGAAGATGCCATGTTTTAAGAAGCCACAACAAGTGCATGCGCTTGAATTTGAGCACAAATCGTGAGATGCGAATATAGCTTTGATAAAAGTTGTCGAGCCCATTAAGCACATGGAGAGCCTTGTGAGTCTTTGAAATAAAGGATTCGTTGGAGTCAATACCTGTGTGAATGAGTGGATTTTGAATATGTATCACCTCTACGCCCTGGCGCATTAAATCTATGCCAAGAATCGTATCTTCATAGCCGTACTGATAGCAGCGTGAATCGAATCTGATCGAGTCAAAAATGCTTCGGCGTATCAGTAGGTTAAAAGTGCTGAACTTCTCGTATGGATGATTCTTGCGATAGTCAAGAGCGCGAGAACGAGTAGCCGCATGTTCATAGCGGTATCTCAGCATGTTATTTGTGGACATATCTGCTTTACGCACCTCAATACCTCCGCAAACCACATCGTGCTCAACGGCAACTTTGAGATAATTCTCGATAAATGCATCGTTTGGCACGCGGGCATCACTATCTATTATAATAAGGTAGGGATAAGCTGCCAGCTGAGCGATTTTATTCAAAATAAATGCTCGGCCAATATTTTTAGGCTCAGATTCGACTCTGCAGTGTGGTAATTCATTGATTTTGTCTAATGCTTTATTCACAGCAGGATCTGTGCTGCAATCGTTGCCGATAATTATTTCGTAATCAACTTTGGCAAGCACACAAGCCTTGCGTAGTTCCTCTACAAGCTCGGTGCAATCAAAGTTAAATACGGGTATGAGAATTGAAAACATATAATCTTGTTATTTCTTAAGCCATTTGTCAAGCCAACCAAAGAATGTGCGCTGCCATAGAATGGCATTCTGAGGTTTTAAAACCCAATGGTTTTCGTCTGGCAGAAGCAACAATTGAGCAGGGATGCCTCGCATTTTTGCAGCCTGGAATGCAGACTCACCTTGAGTGTGCATAATGCGATAGTCTTTCATGCCATGGATGCAAAGAATAGGAGTATCCCATTTGTCTATGCTAAGATGCGGAGAGTCCATGTGGGCTTTCATTTCATTGGTAAGGTCCTTGCGCCAAGGTGCGCATTTTAGATCCCAATTCACAAACCACATTTCTTCAGTTTCGGTATATTGCGCTTCAGTATTGTATATACCATCGTGAGCAATGAAAGCCTTGAATCTGCCATCGTGATGACCAGCGAGCCAATAAACGGCATAGCCGCCGAAACTTGCGCCAACGCATCCGAGTCTATCCTTGTCAACATAAGGCTGCTTGCAAACATCATCAATGGCAAGCAACTGATCAGTCATACATTTGCCGTTATAATCGCCGCTGATTGCTTCAGTCCATTCAGAACCAAACCCCGGACAGCCACGACGATTAGGCATAACTACGATATAGCCATTAGCAGCCATCAATTGGAAATTCCAGCGATAGCTCCATCCCTGTCCAAGCGGTGATTGAGGTCCGCCCTGGCAAAAGAGAAGAGTCGGATATTTTTTTTTAGGATCAAAATGTGGAGGATATACAACCCAATAGAGCAAATCCTTGTTGTCTGAAGTCTTAACCCAGCACTCTTTAACTTCGCCCATAATGAGTTTATCATAGAACTCTTGATTCTCACGGGTTAACTGGGTAAGGTTAGCGCCAGCCTTTTTGGCGACATCGAGTGCATACACCTCATCAGCTTCCTGCAGAGAGTGGCGTTTAACAATAAGGTTGTGTCCGTCGGCAAGCGCAGTTTGAATAGTATAGTCATAGTCGCCAGAACTGATCTGGGTGATTTTGCCTGCCATATTTACAGAATATACTTGTTCGCGGCCATGCCATGGACCTGTAAAATACAAAGAATTGCTCTTGTTGTCCCAGCAATATGAGTGCACATCAGAATCGAAGGATTCGCTCACATAATTCTTCTTTTTGGTAGCGAATTCATATACGCAAAGACGAGCACGGTCACTTTCATAACCATCGCGGGCCAACGAAGTCCATGCAATATATTTGCCGTCTGGTGAGAACTTGGGCTCCATGTGGTAGCCCATATTCAAATTCAGATTTACATTTACTGACTGACCCTCACGCGACCTGGTGTCGTCTGATTCTGGCTCTACATAGCCCGCAGGCTTACACAAATTGGTAGTCGCACCAGTTGCAATGCAATACAGGAAGATATCGCTGTCGGTAGATACTGCCATTGCTTTGCCTACTTTTTTGCGGCAAGAATATGCAATGTTTTTTGAATCAGGACTCCAAGCCAATTGTTCTGCGCCTCCATACGGCATCATTGGACAATCGTATGGCTCACCCTCAAGAATGTCTGTCTCAGCACCGATACCATTTACAGAAAAGTCTGCCACAAATGGATGAGGCACAGTCTTGACAAACTGATCCCAATGCTTATACATCATATCATTGATTACCATGCCCTGCGAGAGGGGAAGATCGTCAGGATTCTTCTGGATTGAAGAGTATGACGGTATCTGGCGAATAAGAATAATCTTCTTTCCGTCAGGTGAAAGGAGGAAGTCGTCAATATCTTCGCCTTGCTTTTTGGTAGCAATCTGATGTTTAGAAGTACCATCGGCATTCATTACCCATAATTGGCCTTTAGAGGCATAAAGCAACTGCTGATCGTTGTTGATAAAGATTGCGCCGCTCTCAGAAGCGCTGTTGTCTGTAAGCTGCACTGTCTTGCAGGTTTTAAAATCAAGCAAATACAACACAGAGCGGCTCTTGTTCTGCTCTACGCTATAATAAACGACATTGTAAACGGCCTTAGTGCCGTCGGCAGAAGCAGAAACACCCCCTACTCTACCCAGAGCCCACAGAGTTTCGGGAGTCATCAAGTCTGATTTAAGAACTGATGTATTCTTACCTATATAATTGTCGGTTGCAGCACTTGCCATAATTATTGAATTTACAGCTAATAGAAATAAAATCAATATGTTCTTCATAATAGTTTCATTTTGCAATTAGTCTTCGCCCGAAGAAAGGAGTCTTATTATCTTCTGTTCTTGTTTTGCTGCTCTTGCATTTCCTGCAGAGCCTGCATGCGTGCCATAAAGTTGGAAGCCTTTTTGGGATTCTCCTTATTCTTGCGATAGTTTTCCTCAAGCTTTGCAAGCAGCTTGGCATCATCGGTGCGCCAGCGGAGGAACCACATTGTGAGGGCTGAGCCGATGAGAGAGAGGAAGTAATAATAGTTGAGGCCAGCGCCATACTCGTTGAACATGAAGAAGAACATCACAGGCATGAGCAGCATCATCCACTGCATCATCTTCATCTGACCACCCTGCTGCATTGCCATAGTGTCTTTCTGCATCTTCATTGTTAAATATGAGTAGAGCAAGTTGCTCGCGCAGAAGAGCAAACAGAAGATGCTCAAGTGGTCGCCAATAAATGGGATTTCAGCATCCCAGCTAAGCAAAGTTTCATAAGTTGACATGTCGTCAGCCCAGAGCAGAGGCTGCTGACGAAGCTGGATTGCGTTAGGCACAAAGTTAAACATGGCCACCCAGATAGGCATCTGGATAAGCATTGGCAGGCATCCGCCCATTGGGTTAGCGCCATACTGGCTATAGAGAGTCATTGTCTCCTGCTGCTTTTTGAGGGCGTCTTCCTGGTTAGGATATTTCTTGTTGATTTCCTCAATCTTCGGACGAAGCACGCGCATCTTGGCGCTTGAGAGGAAACTCTTGCGAGTAAATGGATAAACAACAATCTTAAGAATCAATGTGATGATAAGCAAAACAATACCCATTGGAATACCAATAGCAGTGAGCCAGTCGAAAAGGTAGAGAATGCAGAAACGGTTGATGTATCTGATGATTGGCCAACCGAGATCCACAAGTTCTTCGAGTTCGAGGTCATGATTCTTGTCGAGGGTGCATGCGTTCATGTCCTTGAGGTAGTTAAAGTCGTTTGGACCCAGATAGAACTGCATGTATGTGGGCTCTTTGCCGCTTGGGTCAAACTTGGTCTGCATTGAGGCCTTGTATGTGGCGAGATAGCCGCTGCCCTTAGGCATTGGAGTTGTGGCAATTTTTGTGTTTACAAAATCGCTATAATTGATAAACACATAGCTAAAGTACTGATTCTTAAAGGCTACCCAATCAAGCGCTTCTTCAATATCGTCGTCATCGTCGCTGGCAGCGCGCAAATAATCTGTGCCACCCTGACGCTCCTTATAAAACAGGTAGGACTTCTGCTGTTCAAACTTATAACCGCGCTCCTGCTGACGGATGGTGTCAACCCAATCAATATCGACCACATACTTGCCCACCTTAACATCGCGCTGAGGCTTGAAATATGGCTCCATGCCACGACCGGTGAGAGTCATGTCAATCATATTGGTACCCGGACGCAGCTTGTAGGCAATGCTGAGAGTGGCACCCTGGCGCACGTTTGAAGTCAAGGAAAGTGTAGAGTCGGTAGCTTCTTCAACCTTAAACACGAGGTCTTTTGTCTGCACGCCGGCATCGCCGAGTGGCAGGGTGAAGTTTAATTCTGAAGTTTTCTGATTAAACAATTCAACAGGCTTTTTCTCCTGGTCAAGATAATTGTTGATTGTGGCCTTGCTGATAACGCCGCCCTTGGTGTTAACCTCAAGAGTCACTTTGTCATTTTTGAGAACCTTGACTTCACCGTCGCCACTCATGGCTGCCACGAGGGTAGAATCCATGTTTGCCAACTTAAGACTGTCGGCCACTCTTTGAGCTTCAATGGTTGCTAAAGTGTCTGTAGCGGGCTTAGCCTTAGGAGTTTCCTGCTGAGCAGTTTGTTCTGCGGCTTGCTCTTTGTCGCCATTCAACAATGGTGGAATAAACAAATATCCAACAATCAACAAGCCCATCAATGCGAATCCAATAATAGTGTTTTTATTCATTTTTATATTCTTTATTATTTTTCGATATTATAAATTCCATTCAAAATCACCAACCAAGCTATATCTTTTAGTGACATGTGCTGCTCGCACATTGAGCAAAATCGGCATTTTAAGGTGCAAAGTTACTACTTTTAATTTATAATTAAGAATTTTAGATAAAAGATTTTGGCAATATTGGAGCCGCTAGTCTTATGATGTGGTTTTTTTTCATAAATTTGACACACGTTTGAAATAAAAATTGATTCTGCAAACTAACCAAAATAGGAACTTTTATATAAAATATTCGTGCTTAAAAAAAATAAATGCGACTTAATTTTAGTTCACAGCGCTGTGAACAATCGTTCATAGCGCTGTGAACAATCGTTCACACTGCTGTGAACAAACGTTCACAGCGCTGTGAACAGAATTTATTGCGCATTTCATAGATTTAAGAGCGATATTTATGGGTTTTAACACGAAACAATCAGTAATAAATCCATACAGGACTTGAGACTGGAGGAGATAAAAGGAAGTTAAAAGGGAGTTAACGGACTATACTAATGTCTCACATGGTGCCTTTCGTAGTTTGGCGCGTCCCGCGCCGAACACCCATCGCAGAGTTTTGAGCGACAGTTCTGCCTCAATTGGTGCTCGGCGCGGGACGCGCCAAGCTACGAAAGGTACCATTTTTCCACTGAGCCAATTTAAGATTCTGGAAAGTGCGGCGCCAGGTTGATTGTGAAAACAAAATATGCGGTCTCCCGGGTGGAAGACCGCATATTGTATTAGAAATATTTTGGGTGGATTAAACTACGCCCTGAGCCATCATAGCCTTGGCTACCTTCATGAAGCCAGCTACGTTAGCACCCTTTACATAGTTTACATAGCCGTCAGGCTCTGTGCCGTACTTCACGCAGTTTTCGTGAATGTTCTCCATAATCCAAAGAAGCTTAGCATCAACTTCTTCTGAAGTCCAGTTGAGACGCTGTGAGTTCTGAGCCATTTCGAGACCTGATACTGATACACCACCAGCGTTAGAAGCCTTACCTGGGCAG
>JAZUHM010000191.1:0-9667 GCA_045641725.1 Bacteroidaceae bacterium
CTCCTCCCCTGTTTAGGGGCAAATTTGGTAAGTGATACCCCTCAGTCGCTACGCGACAGCTCCCCTAAACAGGGGAGCAGACGACTCAACAGTAAGCATTTGCGTATCGCCGCAGGCATTTATTTTTAACACGAATTATCGTACATGAAACGTAAATTTATCATGATTTTTTTGTTTTGGTTGCGGCTGGGCGAAAAAAGTTTACTGTAATTGAGCCGTCTCCTCCCCTGTTTAGGGGCAAATCGCGTAAGAAGCGATTTGGGGAGGAGCCTCGAGAGGCATCACCAGCCTCGAAAGATAAAGCGACGACGGTGTCGGTGGCTCGAAGAGCCAGAGGGGTAGCCCCAGACTAAGTTACTAACTTTGGTAGGTCATACCCCTCAGTCGCTACGCGACAGCTCCCATAAACAGGGGAGCAGACGGCTCAAAGGGATCGAAGAGACATAGCATCAATACCAAGGTGTGGATTTTGGTTTTTGTGTTATTAGACTAATCAACAGCCTGCTCAAAACACACTTACCTCATTTTCTTTGCCACAAAGTTTTACAAACGGGCAATATTTGCATTCTTTATTCTCAACACCTGTTTGTGCGAAGTCTTTTTCGTCAAGTATCTGAGTCAGCAAATCTTTCAGGCGGTCCTCCGTGTCGGCTTTATAGTCGTTTTCGAAATTATCCACGCAATTGGTTGCAATATCAATATCTTTCTTGGTCTTCTCGTCAGTGAGATTCTTGTACGAGAACAAAAGAATAGGCTGCATTCTGCCGTAGGTTCCTATTGGCCCCAAGGTCTTAAGCTTACCACTCAGCTCGGAGACTACATAACTATAGATAAGAGTCTGGCGCACATATCTCTTCTGACAATTGGTAAACGCATCGTCCATGTCCTCAGCCTTCAATTTGCTAGGCTCGTATTTTCCTGTCTTATAATCTACAATGCGCAACACCTGCTCTCCATTTTCAGTAATCTTATCCAGGCGGTCAACAATGCCGCCAACACTCACACTTCTGCCGTCGGCGAGCGTGATGTCGTGATAAGCCTTGAGTTCAAGGCCAAGAATGGTGATAGGTGCACAGGTTTTGTCATACTCAAGCACATTCTTCAAATGGCGCAGTATCACGCTGTTCTCTGCAGGATGGTCTTTACTATTATAGTTATCAGGGGCACCATCAGGCAGGTTGTTGTGCTTGCGATAATCGTTGTTGAGCTGTGCCCAGCCCCAGGCAATGCAGTCTTGCAGATACTTCTCATTGGCGAGTGCTGCATCTATCTGCTTCTGCTGCACCACATTGCTGCATTTACCATAGCAGTCGCGATAGAATTTCTCGACAGCAGCATGCACAATGGTACCAAGCTCGTTGGCCTGCAAGAGATAGTCGTGAGTGTCAGGCTCACTGAGTTTCAGACAGCGCTCGTAATAGTAGCGTCGCTTGCAAGAGAGGAAAGTATTGATGGCCGATGGCGAAAGAGAAGTGGGCGCAAACGACTCTTGCGCAGAGACTGCGGCAGGCGCAATCGAAATTGGCGCAACAAGGCTGTCCATCACCAACTGACGGCGATTCACTTTAAAACTCTCGGCAAGCAGTATCTGCATCACAAAAGGCGACATAGTGCGCTGACCGGTAGATGTCTGCGCCTCGCTATAGACGATGGTCACATCCTTCGCTCTGTGAAACAGGCGGAAGAAGTTGTAGGCATAGACGGCGTTCTGGTCCTTGGCTGTGGTAAGGTTATAGTATTCGCGCAAATAATACGGAATAAAGGAATTGTCGGCAGAACGATGCGGCAGCACTCCGTCCTCTACGTTGAGCAGCAGCACATGATCGAAATCGAGCGAACGGGTCTCGAGCACACCGATAATCTGCAGGTCGGTGGCCGGCTCGCCGTGGAAAGGTATGCTTACAGCCTCGAGGTGGCGCATCACGAGATTGCGCAGCGTAGAGGGCTTGAGTTCAACAGTCACCAAACCGCTGTTGATCACATTAGCCAGCGACACAACGGCGCAGCGAGCCTGATAGAGCGACTCCTCATAGAGCAGCTTGTGCCAGGAAGACTGTGCTGCGGGGGCAGGCTGTTCAGCACTTGCAGGCTCCTTCAGGCCATCGATATAGGCGAGCAGTTGTTCAAAACACTGGGCGCCGCTCAGATCGGCATGCTGCTCAAACCACTGGCGTATCTGCGCATAGATTTTGGTGTTGCGCATTGGGAGACCCTTGGTGATGTTGACATGCTGATTGATTTCGCCGGGGATTGAATAGATTACCGACTCAAGCATACCCTCATTGCAGAGCACCACTGCCGCAGTGCCTCCCTTGGTGTTGCAATCGAGCAGCCACTGGTGGGCATAGCGGGCCTGGGCATTGTCGGAAGAAGAGCATATTACGTCTATCTGGGGAATTTCTGTCGCATTCTCCTCCGAGATGCTGTTGGACTTAAAGATGCCATCGCGCAGACTTTTTACAGCATCATAGGCATGGATGTGGGGGGCTTTTTCACACAGAGTGGCATCAAAATCCCAGATAAACTGCGCCTTGCCGGCCGTCTGCAGTTTCTCCATCAGGGTACGCTCGGTGGCCTGCAGGATATTGAAACCGCAGAAGACATAGGTGCGATTCTTGATCTTGTCCTGCACATAAGAGTCATTGAAATTACGCACCACCCACTTATAGCGTGCTCCAGAAAGAGCCTTATTATTGGCTTTCAGCTGATTGTTTAACTGGGTATATATATCTGGCAATTTTGCCCACAGCAACTGAAAGTTTTTGCGGAATGACTTTGCCTCGGCATCTTCATACTTATGCATCAGCTCCTCGATGCGAGCCTTGACATCATCGGCCACGTTGGTGGTGTCAAAATCACGGGCCTCTGCTGCATTGCGGAGTATTGTGACGGCATCAGTGTCGCGGTAGTTCATGTCGATATTGTTGAAATCTGCAATGAGCTGGCGACCCCAGCCGTAGAAGCCGTCGAGCGACATTACCTTCTTATCCGGCTCGGTCTGCAATAGCTGAAGCTCGCTGAAAATATTATACAGTCTGAACACAGCCTCCAGTTCATCAGCTGCGCTCAAGGGACAAAGGTCATTAAAGAGGTCGCTGATTGTGGTGCACTGCGGCGAACAGACTGGCTTGTCGTCGATGATTGCACTGAGAGCGTCTCTCACAAATGTGCCCGCACGGCGATTAGGAAACACCATGGTCACATTCTGCAAATTATCTTCATTGCGAGCATATACCTCGCGAGTTACATATTCAATAAATTTCATATCTGTCGGAAATAATCGGTTATTTAACTTCTACGGTTTTCTGTTCACAGTCATACCAGATATAGCCCTTGACATCGGCATAGCCCATCTGGCGCAAGAGGTTCATATACTGCTTGACCTGCGCAAAGTAGGTCTTGTCGTGTCGCTCATCGCCAAACTTATAGTCAAGCACGATAGCCTTGTCGCCGTCGATCATCACGCGGTCGGGGCGCAACTCCTTTGAGGGCTCTTCACTGGGACGACTGCTGGCTTTGCGCCATGCTTCCATCTCAGAGTCATACATCTTGCGGGGCTTGACGATTCCCACTTCGCGCAACAGTTGCCATGAACCGTCAAACCACTGCGCCATCTGCTCGTCAGAAAGAGCCGTCTGCAAACGCTGGCGAATCTGCTCTACATCCTGCGACTGGCCTACCACACCCTTCTGCACAAAGGCATCGAGCACCTTGTTGAGTTCATTGGCAGTCTCAATCTGCGCAAGGATGTCATGGCAGATGTTGCCAAATTCAATATGCGTGCGCCACTTTTCGAGTCCATCCATGCCGCGAGTGAGATATTGCTTTGACTCCTGCGACTGGCGGAACTGGATATTGAAATTATCTGACACGAGACCAACCTTGATTTTCGTGCTGCCGTCATAAACCGGCTGGTCAAAAGGCGTTTTCTCCTTGCGGTCGTCTGATTTTGACTCCTCCACATGAGGTTCTTCGCCCCAAACCATTGAGCAGTCCTCCAGGTCTTTGGGGGTTGGAATAACTTCATAGCCCTTTGACTTGAGCAACCAATAGCCCACATTATTATCAATAACACTCTGATTCTTTGTGTCAACATCCACGCTCACCCACAGGTTGTCGGCTGCGCGGGTCAATGCGACATAAAGCAGATTGAATGCATCAACACGCAAACAGTCAACCTCCTTATCAAATTCACCTTTGTAAGAAGAACTATCGACATCTTTCTCCATCTCGATGGGCACCAATCCGACATTGCCATCTTTAGACTTTAGTACAGCCTGAAGCCAGAGTGTTGGTTTTTTGAAAAATGATGTAGGGACAATCTCCCATGAGCAGAATGGGATAAACACACTCTTTCTCTCCAGACCCTTGGCAGAATGGATGGTCATAATCTTCACACCATTGCCGCTACCTGCGGGCATAGATTTATGGCACAAAGAATCTTCCCAATACAGCAAGAAACTCTCGACATCCGAGCCAGAGCTCTCAACAAAACTCTGGCAATAATCAAGCAGACAAGATACATAAGCGGCATCGGTGCCCTTAAACTTGCCATGCTCATCACAAAGGAACAGGCGCACCAGCTCTTCCATAAGCTCATACAGCGGCATATCGCTATTGATGGAACTGAGCGCATCAATATTGTTGACGCCCTGCATCTGCAGATACTCCTTGGCAATGCTGTCGTGGTAATGATAGTACTTCAATGCCTCAATCAAGATATTGACAGACTGAGAAGACTTAAGATAGAAACTGTCATTAGAGATAAGGATCAGATCCTTGAGATTAGTGCAATCGGAATAATCGGGATTGTTGCGCATGTCATTCAGAGCATCGCTAATAAGTGCGGCCTCTTTATTTTCGCGTATCAGGATGAGCATGTCATTTGCCTTTGCGCCCTTCCGCAAAAGGGCGTCGATTTGCTTAAACATATCCTCCATGATTTTCTTGCGTGCCTCATCCTTATCAACATACGAAGTGCCGTCGCCATAGAGATACGACTTCAACTGCACAAAACCGCCCTCTTTATCATTGCGATAATATGACGAAATATTGTTTTTGGCTTCGTCGTATCCCTCAAGATACACCTCTTCCTTGCCATATATAGGACAGCCTACAACATTGGTCACCATGTCATGGAAGGCCTTGAGATTAAACTCTACCACGTTGCGGCGGCTGCGGAAATTGCAGGTCTTCTGTTCGTCTTTGGTATAAGGACTCAAAGCCGGGTCAAGACGACCACAGAGTTTCTCCATGATTTCATAATTGCTATTGCGCCAGCGATAAATGCTCTGCTTGATATCACCCACAACGAGCGCAGTATTACACTCGCCCAGGATGTTCTTCACCAGGGCAGCAAAGACATTCCACTGCAGTTCCGAGGTGTCCTGAAACTCGTCAATCATGATATGCTTGTAGCGAATGCCGGCTCGCTCCAAGATAAAGTCTGCGTCGCCCGGCTTCAGTGCTTCAGAAAGCACATAGGCCGTGCGGGCAAGCAATATAGAATTAGAGTCTTCCAAATTGCCATCAATCTGTTTCTTTATAAAGCCCATAAACGACAGGTCGTTCAATTTCTTGCCGGTTAACTTCCAGTCAATATAGACTTTGCGACACGCAGGACAAAGGTTAACCATCTCTTGCAACGATCGTGCGACATCGGAGGTACTTTGTGTCTTAGATATTTTTGCGATAAACTTAGTATCATTTAATTTGTCTTTAAATTTTTTAGGCAAAAATATACCATCCCCTTCGGTTCCTTCTAGATTCTTCCCCATTCTCTCCACAAAGGTTTTAGAAGATGGGATATTGTCCAACTCTCCGCTATTAAGAACCTTATTATACAGTTGCTGCATCTTAATGATTTCAGGATGCTTCTTCCAAAACACTTCCTGCTTATAAGCATTAATCTTACCAGAATCCGACACAATGGCCTTGTCGTCTTTTTGCACAGATTCCTTCAGCATCATATTGCCAAAAGAGACCAAGTCCTTGCGGATATTCCAAGGCTTACCTTCGTCTATGCGACTGTTGATATATGATACCAACAAGCTCACCAGTCCCTTATCATTCTGGCTGTCTGTCATGATTTGATTTACGGCATCGGTGACGACCTTTTTTGAGTCAAGCTCCACGCTAAAGCCGGCACCGATATTGAGCATGCGGGCCATGCCAGTAATGAGCGACTGAAGAAAAGAGTCGATAGTCGATACTGTCATATCGTCGTAGTTGGCCAATATGTCGTGAATGTTCTTGAGAGCCTCTTCGCGCACCTCATCGTCGGCGGTGCACACTCTCTTCATGCCACACTTGCTATACTCGTCAATATAGCCATTCACCAGCTCCAAAAACGTAGCGCGCTCTTTGTCGGTATCTGGAAATTTTGCAATCATATACAGATACATCAAGATGCGCTCTTTCATCTCAGCCGTAGCCTTGTTGGTAAAGGTCACGGCCAAAATGCTGCGAAAACTTTGGCCACAAAACAACAAAGCCACATAGCGGGCGGCCAAGGTATAGGTCTTGCCACAACCAGCCGACGCTTTACAAATGGTAAATGTCTCTTTCATGTTTATTTTATTCATATTTATATAACTTATTTATTCTTATCTTCAGGCAAAATCCAGCGGCTCAGATTGCAGCCCACAAAATTGCCGGCCACAATCAGGATGTATAGAGGCAATACCTCCATCCAGTGGGCGCCAAGGAATGCAAGCGGCACGCAGCTATAGTAGAACACGTCGGCCACGCAGTGAGGAAAACCGCACACAATAAACAATGGCACACCAAACAGCAGAGGCAAGAACTTGCCTTGGCGAGCAAACTTCACCGCCGTGGTCATAATGAAACCACAACCAATGGCCAGCAACCCGCACATGATGCCGCCCGTTTTCATTCTGGCTTCCAATATGCCCTGAGCAGTCTCCTGCAACGGCATGGGCGAGCACCTCAGCATCAGGCTAACCAGCACGCAGCCCACAATATTACCCAGCAAGATGATAATCAGCTGACCAAACTCATGGCGATTGATAAATCCCGCTGTACCGGTATAAAGCTTGAGCCCGTAATGCACCACAGCCAAAAGACCGAACGCAAACAATACCTCGCCAATGATATTCTTCTCTGCAAGATAACCAAATCCTGCGATGCCAATGCAGATACCTGCCAAAACCGATGAACAAATAAGTTTCTTCATATTATTATAGTGTCTTTTTGTTTGTAAAGTAGATGATAATCATATTGTGTGCAAATTTACATAAAAAGCTTTGATTCCTCTACCAAACTTATACGTATATTATAAATATTTTTTACAACCACTATACAATGTCGTTTAAACAACACGGTTCTCGATAGCCTGCATTCACACGGAAACAAATATACTCCTGCCGCAATATTGGCCAATCTGTATCCCCAAGGCAGGGGCAAGGAGCAATCTGCCCACTTGCCGCCTGCTGAAGGAAAACAACACTCGCTAAGAGTGCACAACCATTATTAACCTAAAACGTTTGACATTAATATTTATTACGAAAAACACAAAATTGAATTTCAAATTTTTAGAACGTCCCTATATACCATCACCGCATGGGGTTTTACATTTCAAGCAGGTAATGCCGTAGGTATAATGCCCTCTCTTTTTGCAAAAGACAAAATTTTGCTGCAACTCTTTGCGCTCAAACTTTTTGGGCATAGCGGTGGCCTTTTTCAGATTCGCATAGCAATAATCACCATCATACACATCGTCAAGAGCTTTAAGCAGTGTGTCGCGGATTTCTGTCAGCCAGATGTCACAGAGATCAAAAGAATCCTCGTCGGGATCTACGTCTAGGAACTCGTTATAAGAGTCTGTCATAAAATCATACACCTCATAAGTATTGACAACATGAAACAGATAACGCTGCTTGCCATTTACCTTAAGAGAATAGATAAACTTCTTACCTGGCACACGAAATAACTTCTGCAGTTTCTCCTTGTTGTACTCTGGGGCCATGTCGATATACTTCTGATATTCGACACGGTTTGACAGTTCAATCACCTTTTGGTCTGTGACTGCTGATGGCAAATAAGCATCTTGCATGATCGGATTGTTTTGATTGTTATTAATATTATACATTATTATATTATATATAGGAAAATTTGACTTCTCTCCTGTTTTCGAGTGCAAAACTAAACCGCATATGTTTCACTTTCCGATACAGACCTCAAAAAAATCAAAAAAAATGCGATTTTTTGAAATCGCACACAATTTAAAAGTCATCAATAAGCATTTTAAATTGTTTCAATTACAAACCTGCACCACTAAAAACAACAATCAAAATTTGAAATTTCGATGACTCCATTCCTCAAACGCATCCTACATCACCCACCCGTACATCTGGGAAAAAACATTTATATATTTAAGAAGGATGCCGCCCTCCTTGAGAACGGCATCCTAATTTTAGCACACTTCTTAGAATCTGCTAGAGAAGTGAGAGCTGTGAGATGAATGTGAGCTGTGAGAGCTGTGAGATGAGTGTGAGCTGTGAGAATAATGCGTGTTAGCATTAAGCTGTGAGCTTGTAGGCATCTCAAGAATCAAGCTCTGGTCTTGCTGACTTACAGAAACCTCGCTATTGTTAGTAACCTTTGCAATGACGTCCTTGCTCAGGTTTGTAGCATAAGTAGTTCCTGCGAGGAGAGCAGAAACCAAAAGGAACATAACTCTTTTCATAGAACCTCCATTTTTAATTGTTAAACATTAAGTGAATTATCGCGCGATGTAGGAAAGCCCTACTATGCTTCTAAGGAATCTAACTTGGGATTAATGTGCTTACTATGATGTTTCTGGTTAGATTCGAATAATCCTCCGCAATAGTCTTTGATTTTGCATTCATTACATTCTGGCAGATAGGTGTCTTTCCAATCAGATATTGAATTGCATGCAAATTCTCTAATTTCTTTTGGAAGTACACAAAGTTGAGCATTGTAGATCTTTACGCAAATTCCTCTATTCTCCAATAGAAGAACGGCTTGCTTCAATTCCTCGTTATACTCATAAGGATCTATCCACAATTCATCTAGGTTCTTGTCTGCCATACCAGTAGTTTCCATCTGCAAGAAAGCAACCTGGCTTACGAATGGGAAATTATGATAGATATAGTCAGCCAATTGTGGTAATCGTTTGTATGTTTGGCGATGTACGACAATGCGCAAGCCAATCTGAACATGGAACAAGGCAAGATTGTAGAGTCCTTGAACCGTCTTGTAGAATGTATTCGCTCCAACTATGCGGTTGTGTTCTTCCGCAATATCAGAGAAAATAGGAATATCAATTTGAAGATCATGACAATTGCATGCAGCAAGCTTCATCGCATACTCCTTGTCAGCAAACTTGACACCATTTGACAGAAGGCTAATACTAGCTTTAGGTTGATATTTCTGTATCTGTCTGATAATATCAAACAGTTTATCTCCAATGAGAGTAGGTTCACCACCAGTAATACCCATATCCAAAGTATGTTTGTTGATCAGAGAAATAAGTTTCATGTTAAATGGAGTCTTATCCTCTTCGTGAACAACGGGAGGTTGTGGGCACATGATACAACGGTGGTTGCATCGTTCTGTTACAAATACTGCATTATGTAGAGATTGTCTTTCGTATAAAAAGACAATTTCTCCTTTCGTGTCTATA
>JAZUHM010000192.1:0-1617 GCA_045641725.1 Bacteroidaceae bacterium
TGTTCTCGATATTGCCTATGGAGGATATTTCTATCAATGCCAGCGGCCAGCTGCTCTATCATAATAAAAAAGGTTATGAGGATCATTGGCGCAAGCACCACCGCTCGCCCATCTGCCGCGACATCTATCTGACTCAGGTCAAGGGCAAGCGCACTTACACCAAGCTCAGCAGCGAGATGTGCGAGCATCGCACTCCGGTGTGGGCTCCCAATGGCCAGGACTACTACTATACCTCAGAGCACGACGGCACAATCAATATCTATAAGGCTTCAGTAGGTGGCGGCAAGGCCACTCAGCTTACTCACTACAAGGATTTCCCCGTGCGCTACCTCACCTCGTCGAAGCAGGGTGTGCTCTGCTATTCGTGGGACGGCGGCCTCTATACCTTGAAGGACGGCGGCAAGCCACAGCGCGTGAGAGTGACACTGAATAATGACGACGAGGAAAGGGCAAACCTGCCGCAAACCATCTCGTCAGGCGCCAGCGATATGACTACCAACGCAGACGAAAAGGAATTTGTGTTTGTGGCCAAGGGCGAGGTGTATGTCACTACAATGGACTACGCCACAGCGCGCCGCATCACCAAGACCATAGAGAACGAAAAGCAGCCGACGCTTAGCCCCGACGGCCGCACTATCGTCTATGCCTCGGAGCGCAATAATACCTGGGGGCTCTATGCCGCCAGTCTTGTGAACGACAAGGACAAGGGCTTTGCCTATGCCACCGACATCAAGGAAGAGCCACTGCTCGTGGGAGAAGAATCCTATATCTGCCCCAAATACTCGCCCGACGGCAAGAAACTGGCATATATTGCCAACAAAACCGAGCTGCGCGTCTTGGACCTGAAGACAAAGAAGAGCACAGTGATTATGCCCGCCAAGGATATGTTTTCCTATACCGATTCTCCCGCTTATTACGAGTGGAGCCCCGACAGCAAGTGGCTCTTGACGGAATATTATGGCGAGAACAATTGGATTGCCGGCGAGATAACCGTGTATAGCGCCGACGGCAAGGAGAAGCACAACCTCACGCAGAGTGGCTATTCTGAGGCAAGGCCACATTGGGCGCTGGGCGGCAAGGCCGTAATCTTTGGCAGCGACCGCGCCGGCTATCGCAGCCACGGCAGTTGGGGCGCAGAGAGCGACGGCTATATCATGTTCCTCGACCGCGAGACCTTTGCCCTGGCCAATATGAGCAAGGAAGACCGCTATCTCTACGAGGAGCGCCAAAAGGCCGCCAAGGAAGCCGACAAGAAGGACAACGACAAGCAAAGCAAGGACGGCGACAAGAAGGACGACGATAAAAAAGATTCCGACAAGGACAAGAAGGAAAAGGCCGACAGTGTGGAAGTGCTGAAGCTGGATTTTGAGGATTGCGACAAGCGTGTGAAGCGCCTCACAATCAACTCGTCGTCGTTCAGCGACGGCTATCTCACTCCCGACGGCAAGAAATATTTCTACGTCACCTCGTTTGAGGGTGCTGCCGATATGTGGGTGCACAACCTGGAGGATAATTCCACCAAGATTTTCAAAAAAGGATTTGGCGGCGCGCAGTTCTTTCCCGACAAGAAGGGCGAGAATCTCTATGTCTGCAACGGCAGCATGAGCAAGTTTAGCC
>JAZUHM010000193.1:0-2127 GCA_045641725.1 Bacteroidaceae bacterium
TCCTCAAGCGCATGGAGGACAACCGCGACCAGCTGGTGGTGATCCTGGCGGGCTACTCCAAGGAGATGGGCAAATTCCTCGAGGCCAACTCGGGCCTGAAATCGCGCTTCAACAACTACATCAACTTCGCCGACTATACCGCCGCCGAACTGGTGGAAATCTACGAGTATAATTGCAAGAAAAACGACTGCAAGCTCACCCCTGCCGCCCGCAAGGTAGTGCAGAAATACATCGACGAGGCAGTGAAGCACAAGGACGCCTATTTCGGCAATGCCCGCTTTGTGCGCAACTTCTTTGAGAAGACCCTCGAGGAACAAGCCAACCGCCTGGCTACCAGCGGCAACATCACCGCCGAGGCCCTCGCCACCCTCGAAGAAGCCGACGTGCAAAACGCCATCAACAAACTCAAATAGCCCCACCCCACCACATTCCGCAATCACCCAAATAGCCAAAAGCAAACATCCTGCCTCCAGCGCAGCGATGTTTGCTTTTTTCATTTTTCCTATAGTTGTCAGGAAAAAATATTATTGTTGTCCGGTAAAAATACTGTGATTGAGCCGTTTCCTCCCCCGCTTTAGAGTCCCTTTTTCTCGCCCTAAAATTATCTTTCTTCGTGCTTAAAAAAACTAAGTGCGACTTAATTTCCGTTCACAGCGCTGTGAACGGAAATAAGCACGCACATCGTTGGAATTTCAGCGAATTTAGCGCATTTTTGGGCGAAGAAATTGAGAGTCTTGTGGTGGCCATCGACCTCATGGTATTGAGCGACAACTCTGCCTCGTTTGCTGCTCGGCGCGGGACGCGCCAAGCTACGAAATATGCTCGCGAGATGAAGTAGTGGTGTTGCCGAGGGTAGTGCTTAAAAAATCTTAACCACAAAAAATGTTTTATAAAGTTGCTTGCAGATACAAGAAAAGTCCGTATATTTGCAAAGTCAATCCGCAAGGAACAAAATAATATTCAAACTCCATGGATATTAATAATATAGATCAACAAGTAATAGATATACTCAATGGTTCAAGAGACCTTCTACAATTTAATCAACCAGAGCATGCAGGAGTCTGCTCAGCTGGTCCGCTCCTCATTGGGGCGCTCATCGTATGCTACAACGCGCGAAAAAGCTTTAGAACAAGTAATAATGCTTCAGAAAGCCAAGGAACAATACCAAACTGGCAAATAGACGAGGCTCAAGAACGAGAATTACAGCAATGGGCAGAAGCAAAAGGTGTATGGGTAGATAATGCAGAAGAAATGCTTACTGAAAAATATGGGCCTGCCATTGCGCAAGGTGCAGAAGCAAAAGTATATTTTAAAACTGGAGATACTCATGTTGTAAAACTCCGCACCTCTATATATGCTATTCTGCAACGCGCTTTAGAAGCTATAGCTCTTCACAATTACTTGTTCCCTGAAACTATTATGCGTATAATTGGTTTTACCCGTGATATAGACGGTATGTTTCGCATAATATTAACGCAGCCTTATATAGGATGCAAAAGACTTGCCACAAAAGAAGAAATAGACAAAATAGTAGCGCAGAAGGGATTTTATGACAATGGCGATTCTTCTGGTGTAAATTATTTGTCCGACCGACTTCATCTTGAAGACATGCATCCTGCCAATATTTTTGTAGAAGATTTTACAGATACTCCTGTGTGTATAGATTGTATTGTAAAATTTCGCCGTGACTAATATTTATATAAGAACCAAACGACCGCACATCGCTTTCTGCGACTTATAAATGCCAAGTCAGTAATCTTGGCTCAGTGGAAAAACACTGGGGGCGTTAAAAACAAGCTATAGTCTTCGGTTATCAAATAATGCTTTAGCGGAATATCGCTTCGGTCGATGTTTGGCGCAGTACTCGCTGAACTACAAAAGACACCAATCAAACCATTGGCATCGTCCGTCCTAACCTCCTTATCTCCTTAAAAACTCCCACAGAGCTCACAGAGGGCACAGAGTCTCAGCACAATAACGATGCAGATTTCGCCCACAGAGCAACTCGCAGTGCGAGTAGAGTACACAGAGCCTCCGACCAAAAGCCTCTGTGAGCTCTAACACCACAGGTGTTTCCTCTGCGTACTAAAATCTCTGTGCCCTCTGTGAGCTCTGTGGGAAAAGTCC
>JAZUHM010000194.1:0-1593 GCA_045641725.1 Bacteroidaceae bacterium
CAGCGCTGTGAACAATCGTTCACAGCGCTATGAACAATCGTTCACAGCGCTGTGAACAAACGTTCACAGCGCTGTGAACCAAATTTATTGCGTACTTCATAATTTTAGACGCGCTTTACGTTGTTTTTTTAGCGCAGGAAACGACTCAATCACAGTCATTTGTTTTGCCGGACTACAATCATTCCAAACAATTATCCCGAATCAGAGAATGAATGCATTCGCTGATTCGGGATTATTCTATGCTTGGTCAATTAAATTGTGCGGGGCCTATGCCTTGAGGATGTCGATCTCGGCGGCGGGGGCGGCGGGCTTGAACACAGCGCTGCCTGCCACCAGCACGTCCACGCCGGCATCAACCAGCATGCGGGCATTGGCTCGGCAAACGCCGCCATCTATCTCGATAAGGGTCTTGAGATTCTTGCGATCAATCATCTCGCGCAACTGGCGCACCTTATCTACTGTGTGCTCAATGAATTTCTGGCCACCAAAGCCTGGATTTACGCTCATGAGCATCACGATGTCGGCCTCTTCCAACACGTCTTCCACCATACACACAGGGGTCGATGGATTGATGGTCACGCCTGACATCATGCCCTCCTTGCGGATGTGGTTGAGCAGGCGGTGGAGATGGATAGTGGCCTCCTGGTGCACGTTCATCACCTTGGCGCCAAGCGCTTTGACCTGGCTCACATATTTCTCGGGCTCCACAATCATCAGGTGTACGTCGAGTGGCTTGGTCGCCACCTTGGCCATGGCCTCCATCACTGGGAAACCAAACGAGATGTTGGGCACAAACACGCCGTCCATCACGTCGAGGTGATACCAGTCGGCATTGCTCTGGTTGAGCATCTTGATATCGCGCTCCAGATTGCCGAAATCGGCCGACAGGAGCGAGGGAGAAATAAGTGGTGTTTTCATTTTAATTTGGATTAGCTTGATTCTATGAGCATTTGTCGTGATTGCACTGCGAAGTTACGAATTTTGCGCCACACAGCCTATCATTCTGCCCCAATATCTAATCAAAAAATGTGCAGCTGCTGTGGTTTAGAGCAGCGCCTTGATTTTCTCTTCTACTTGCGAGGCGGGCACGGCGCCAACGAGCTTGTCGGCGATTTTGCCGTCCTTGACGAAGAAAACCACAGGGATGTTGCGCACGCCAAACTGCGCTGCGAGATCCTCGTTGTCATCTACATCGCAGGTGCCAACTACCACCTGACCGTCATATTTGTCGGCCATATCGTCGATAATGGGGGCCATTTTGCGGCAAGGGCCACACCAGGCGGCAGAGAAGTCTATTACCATTGGTTTGCCTTGAGCTGTGAGCTCGGCATAGTTCTGATCTGTAATTTCAAGAGCCATAGTCGTTAGGTTTTAAGGAGTTTTAGATTCTGATAAGTGAGTAAATTAACTGCGGGATGGCGCGGCCTGATTATTTGAGGAAGGCAAAAAACACGGCCAGCACGATAAAGGCAAAAGCCACGAGGTGATTCCACTGCAGTGTCTCGCCCTTAAACATCATGGTGGCGAGCACGGTGAATACTATCAGCGAGATTGCCTCCTGTATAATCTTGAGCTGCATCAGTGAGAACGGAC
>JAZUHM010000195.1:0-7601 GCA_045641725.1 Bacteroidaceae bacterium
CCCGCGCCGCTGGCTGCTGAGGTAGAACTGTGATATTCGGTGATGATGGCATCCAGACCAATGCTTGCGGCCTTTTGAGCACCGCCCTGGGCTGGCATCCAGCACATGATAACTGGATTGTGCTCCTTGACAAGATTGAGGTCAGAGCCGCCCGCTGTGATGCTCTCGTTCCACACAATGGTGCGCTTGCCCTTAGAGGCAATATAGCCGCTGATGAGGTTGGTAAACCACGACTGAATCTGGCGATAGCTGGTAAAGCCCTTTTCCTGCAAAAGCTCCTGGCACTGCTTGTTTTTCTCCCAAGCTGTGGTAGGACATTCATCGCCACCGATATGGAAATAGCGACCCGGGAAAATCTCGCAGAGTTCGTCAACGATATCCTTGTAGAACTGCACAGCGTCGGGATTAGCCACATTGACTACGTCGGTGCTTACGCCGCCGTTGGTCCACACCTGGCGCTTGGCATCAGGATCGCAACTAAACTGCGGATAAGCCACCAGCGCTGCCACGCTATGGCCAAGCATCTCAATCTCAGGAATTACCTCGATGTGGCGCTCTGCTGCATAAGCCACGATTTCACGCATCTGGTCTTGGGTATAGAAATAAGGGCCATAGGGTTTGCCAAGCCAATAAGTGCCGTTCTCAAAGTCAGTGATGCGGCAGTCTGGGGCAGTGGCGCCCGATTTGGTGAGCTCAGGATATTTCTTTATCTCAGCGCGCCATCCCTGGTCGTCGGTGAGGTGCCAGTGGAAGGTGTTCATCTTATACATAGCCATTACATCGAGCATGCGCTTGAGCTCTGCAACCTCAAAGAAATGGCGCGAACAGTCGAGCATAAATGATCGGAAACCAAAGCGCGGCTCATCCTGAATACTAACACAAGGTATGGTATAATCCGCATCTGCCTCGCCTTTTACGCCTGCCAGCACATTGCTCGGCAGCATCTTCTTGATGGTGAGGAGCGCATAATAGAAGCCAGTGGCTGTGCTGGCCTCAATATTGATGCCGGCCTCGGTGATATCGAGATTATAAGCCTCAGCGCCAAGAGCAGTGTTCTGGGTAAGGGTGATGGTAGATGCCTCGGTAGAAAGAGCGCCTTGCTTGTCAGTGGTCTTGGCAATCTGCGCGATAAAGGCATTGGCCTCTATCTCGGTGCTATCGCGCAATGCATCTGTGGCTATGCCTGCCAGACTGATAGAATAGCTGTCGGGCAAAGTGAAATATGTGTCAAATACTCGCATGGCAGTAGGCCAAGGAGTGAGATTAACCTCGCTTGGGTCGCCGCTGGTGTAAGCGGAATAATTGATTGTGACCTTCATATCCTGGCTGACCTCAATCTGCTGAGTTGGCTGGAGAGAATAATATCCCTCTATCTCTGGGGCCCTGAGCGTGAGGGTGCCGGCGGTGCAGATGGCGCCAGTGTAATTGCCTATAACCTCTTCTCCACACTTAGCCTCGACACTGACCACATAGAAAGGGCCATAGGCAACATAGTGCGCCCAGTCGCCAGCAAAATCGCCGAAATCCTTATATTCCACGCGATAGTTCTTGCCAGCGGTGTTTTGAAATCTAAACTGATATTCATTGCCAAACATTGTGCTACCGCCATCCTGAGGAATCTTCCAATCAAAGCCAGTTCCACCGGCAGCAAAGGTCACTGACTTGTCTGCATTGGTGAGAGTCTCGCCAGCATAATTCTTTACATACCAATAATTGTCAGCCGAACCAGAAACAACGGTATAGAGCTGATCGGTGGTCAATTCAGCAGAACGATTTGCGCCAAATGTATGCCACCCGCGAGCACTGGCATTGGTGTTGACAAAGGCAAAATGCTTGCCCGAGTTAAACAAACCTTGCAATTGCTCTACAGTAAGGCGACTGCCAACAGCCGAAGCCTCAGTGGTAATGACTTGGGATTCGTCAGCCCAAGCTCCGACGCACATAACGCACAAGAGTAATAAGATAGTTAATAGTCTGTTCATAGTATTATATTTTGAAAATTATTTACATACACTGATTCCCCAGTCAAAGACTTTTTGCAGATTGGGGGCGGCAATATTATTCTCCTTGCTGAGATTGATTATAAACCGAAGGCCATAAGGAAAATCCTCAGAGAAATAGCGGCTTTCAAAATCGGGCACCCAGCCATTGGCCTCCTGCTTCATAGGAGACAAAATATTCTGAAATGCCGCAATGGATGTTATCTTGCGGGTCAAAGACTCAGCATCTGTAGATTCATAATAATCCAGAAGCGACGGGATTGCCTTAGGATTCATAGGCAGATGCTGAAGCAGAGTCATAAACTCATTGTCCATATCTATAAGCATCTGCGAAGCCTCGTTGGTCCACTCCTTATAAAATAATATATTGTGGTCGAAAGGCGTGCCGTCCCAATTGCTGAACATAGTATAAAGACGGCCAGTGTGGAGAATCGGATTGCTATTGGTAAGACTCACCTCATAATGACTGCCAAGCAGCAGGGTAGGGGTGCTGAAGAGATTTTCTATTGTGGCACGAAGATTTTCGGCATTATCCACATTCTCGGCGGCTATGGCAATCTGCAACTTATAGCCCAGTAAATTGGCACTATGGCCATACTCCACCGTGCGGGCTATGTATGGCACTCGCTGAAATCCAAACAACTTTGCACCCAATCCAAGCACCTCGTGGGCAAAGAAGAAAAAACCCGTGCTGCTGACTATCGAACCTACTATTGTGTCGGGCGCGAGGTGAGGTTTAATATTCTCCAGTTCACTCTTTATGGCAAACCCCGGCAGACACAGCAATACTATCTCGCAACCTTGCAAAGCCCGCTGAGGATTGCTTGTCACAAGGTTTATTTTTCCATGATAGGTCTTAGAATTTATATCGTCTATCGTGAGATTAGTGGCCCAGCGCTCGGGATGGCGTGTAAGAATATTAACCTCGGTATCAGGCTTGCTGCCTAATACCCCGGCACACACATGTCCCAGCGAACCGCCGCCACAGATACAAACTCTAATCATCTATTTATTATTAAATTGAGAATCAATAAATCTAAGACCTTCCACAAGGCGCGAGTTCTCCTCGCGATTTCTCACAGCTATACGCATATACTGGCGGTCAGTAAGCAGACCTGGCTTTAGGCTGCAGTCGCGAGTAAGAATGTTAAATCGCTTGAGCATAGTTAGCACAATCTCCTTGGCAGTGTGAGGCTGCTTAACCTCGCAAAGGAAATAATTGGCCTGCGATGGCATGACACGCAAGAAACTTATACTCTGCAATTCTTCGTAGAATATCTTGCGCTCCTCCACAAACTTCTGACAAGCAATCTTATAGTCAGCCTCATGCTTTGAGTAAATCTGCATGAAATACTCGGCAAAGGAATTGATGTTCCAGATTGACACAGCAGATTTTATGCTGCTTATCAATTCTACATCAGCCGAGGCTAAAATGCCCAAGCGAAGACCAGGCACACCATAGCTCTTGCTAATACTCTTCATCACTATAAGATTCTTATAGGTCTCAAGCAATGAATTGTTGAGCAATGAAACTGTCTCCCAATCCTCGCTGAAATCTACAAAGCTCTCGTCTATCACAAGTTTCATGCCTTGTTCGGCAGTCCACTGGGCCAGGCGCACTAAATCGGTGCGCGGTATGAAATTGCCGGTAGGATTGTCGGGATTAATTATAAGAAGAGTATCAACCTTATTGGTGCCAAAATATGCCATCAGGTCGTCGGCAGAATAGCGGTACTCATCGTTTTGAGGCACAAAGGTCACAAGGCTATCTCCCTCGCGACGATTAGGATATTCCTCAAAGGTAGGACGCACAATGCCAAGCTTGCCTGGCAGCATGTCCATAAGGATTTTTATAAGTTCGGCAGCACCATTACCTGGTACCACATAGTCTTGTTTCACGCCAAAACTCTTGCTGGCAATCAGACTGTTTATCTTCATGCCAGAAGGATATTCGGTAAGCAAGGTATCAAAGCTGGCTTTTAATTCGTCCTTCAGTCTCTTGGAAGGGAAATATGGATTGACCAAATAACAAAAATCCAGCATGCCGGCAAAGCGCCAGAATCCGCCGTAGCGACCATAGTATTTGCGCAGAATATCTGACTCTTCGGCAAAAATAGCCTCGGCTATATCGAGATCCTGCACATCGTCTATCTCATACCATTTCTCATCGCCTATTGGCAAAGCCTTGATATTGCTCTTGTCGAGCGATGTAATTACTTGTAATACCTGCTCATAATACTCATTGGGCCCGAGCGCCTTGCAATAAGCATTGATAAACGGCACATATTTCTGCTGCGAAAATTCCTTGGAAAACTTATAGATATTGACTGTCTTATAATATTGGTCAACCTCGCTGTAATTAAATGCCTTTTTTGGCACAAAGTTCAGGATGTCGCGCTCCTCGTCTATCTTAACCATAGTACCGTCCATCCAGCTTTGGTATTTAGCCACCAGCGCAAGGTTTGGATATGGGTCGTTGATGATAAGATTAAAGAGATTGTCGTCGAATATCAAGTCACTCTCGATAAGCAGGGTGTCGTCTTGCTGCAAATAATCGGCAGCAAGGGCAAGCGAGTAGATGTTGTTAGTCTTATCGTATATAGGATTTTCCACATACTCGATATTAAGATTCTTATATTTGTTGCCAACGTGGTCTTGCAGCTTTTTGCCCTCATAACCAATTACTATAACTACTCTCTGTAAATCAAGCGCAGAAAGCTGTGTGAGCAGTCGGTCGATCAATGGCTTACCATTTACCGGCACCATGCACTTAGTATTTTCACTGGTCAGTTCACCAAGTCTGCGGCCCATACCCGCAGCAAGAATTATCGCTTGCATTATTACTAATCGGTTTAAAATATTAGTCTTTTACAATAATATTATTTCATACTGTCAACCCAACGGAAGAGACGGTTCCAACGGATCTTGCCATCAAACAATCCACGATCCTGATCGAGCGACATCCAAATAAATATTGGTTTGCCCACAATATGATCTTCAGGCACAAATCCCCAAAAACGGCTATCGGCTGAATTGTCGCGATTATCGCCCATCATCCAGTAGTAATCCATCTTAAAGGTATAGCTGTCTGTCGGCTTACCATTGATATAAATCTTGCCAGATTTGATTTCCAGTTTGTTGCCTTCATAGTCGCGGATACAACGCTCATACATGGCATAATCCTTATACATTTTGTTTGGATTGGTAGTGTCAAACTTGAGTATCCAACCGCGTTTTGGTATCATCAAAGGACCGTAATTATTGCAAGTCCAGCCTGTATTGAAAGTATGAGGATACAAGCGGAAATTATCTATTTCATCTACCTGCACCATTGGGTATTCTATCAAATCAGTGCGGGCCTCAAGGGCTTTTTTGGCACTTGCTGTGAGCGGCATGCAGCCATAATTGAGCAACATCTCATAATCTTCGTTGCTTATACCAAGTTCTCTGCGCAAATTTTCTGGCAATTCATATTTCAACTTGATAGCATAGTTATATTCTACGTTAGTTGGCTGAAACATTTTCTTATTGTCGGTATAGATAACGCCATTCTTGATTTGGAATACCTGGCCTGGCAGACCCACGCAGCGCTTTACATAATGCTCACGCATATCTACCGGACGAGTCTTTATCACACCAAACTGCTGAGGATTGTTTTTAATAACATCCATGCCATAATCAAATTCCTTGGCACTCATCTCAAGCTGCTTGGCTACGGGCAATTTCTTAGCTTCGGCCACATAGTTTGCAAATGATTCCTGTGCATTTTCTGTAGCGCCAATATTAACCTGTTTGCCATACATATAGCAAAGAGTATATAAGTCCTGACCTTCGTATTCTGGCACATTAGCCAAAGCTATATCGCCCGCAGGATAATTAAATACTACTATGTCGCCTTGTTCTACGCTGCCAATACCTTCTACTCGGTCATAACCCCACTGAATAAGCTCTGAAAAACTCTGGCAATTCAATACTGGGATAGTGTGGCTCGTAAGTGGCATGTGGATTGGCGTCAAAGGTTTTCTAGGGCCATAGCTGACTTTGCTTACAAACAAATAATCGCCAGTCAAAAGGCTTTTCTCCAACGATGAACTAGGAATAACATAATTCTGGAAGAAATAAAGATTTACAAAATACACAGCTACCAAAGCAAAAACTATGGCATCTACCCAGCTCATCACTGCACGCAGAGTTTTGTTTTCGCTCTTTCGCCACCAGTTCCAAGGCACTTTTTTGGTGATATAGTAATCAAATATAAATGGCACTACTATCAATCCCATCCAGCTGCCTACCCAAAGGCAAAACAACAGCCACAACAAAGTGACCACCACACACATTACTATGCGCTTCTTAAGACTGGCTGGCTTATCTTCTTTCTTCTTGAAAATATTCTTTATATCCATAATAATCAAAATTATTTAAACAGATCATCCATTGTCAATAAACCCTCATGCTCAGCAGCATATTCGGCAGCCAATACAGCGCCAAGCACAAAACCACCTCTCGATTTTGCCTCGTGAGTAATAATGATCTTATCAAAATCACTCTCGTAGGTAATGGTATGAGTGCCAGGAACTTCACCTTCGCGAACTGCATTTACTACCAGTTCCTCAGGCTTAGCCTCGGAGCTGCCCTCAAGCGTGCCATCTGGCTGAAGCACAGTGCCCTTTACCCATGAAGTCTTGTTAGGATAATTCTTAATAAGATTCTCAGCAAGTGTAATGGCAGTACCAGAAGGAGCATCAAGCTTGTGCACATGATGAATTTCAACCATGTCAGGTTCATAAGCATCGTGCGGAGCCATCAGTCGGGCCAGCTTCTCATTCAACTGATTGAAGAGATAAACGCCGAGGCTGAAATTGCTGCTCCAAAACAAAGTGTGCATACCATATTTACACATATCAACAATCTCGTCCATGTGTTCCTTTTGCCAGCCAGTGCTACCAGTAACAACCTTCACATCGTTGGCAAAACATTTCTTAATATTATCATAGGCAGTCCAAGGAGTCGTGAACTCAATAGCCACGTCAGCACTCTTGAATGCCGCACTGTTGAAATCCTCCTGGTTGTCAATATCAATAATACATACAATCTTATGGCCACGCTGCAGAGCTACCTGCTCAATCTGGCGGCCCATCTTGCCATAACCTATCAATGCTATATTCATAATATGTGAGTTTTATCAATAATTAGTTTTTAAAAATTAAAATTCAGTTAGTTTTAATGAAAGTATAGTATTTCAAATTACAAAAATAGAATAAAAAAATCATACGAGACCCCTGTTTAACATAATTTTTAATATTTCGCCCTACATTATTTAATATAATATAGAAAAATCAGACATAACAGATGAAATTTGGCAACTGACTAACAATAATAAATCCAGGGCTACTTTTATTTAAAGCGACGCGATCCTGAATAATAGCGCAGTAATTTTAAGTCACCCGTGGATGACATTAAAGTCACCGGGCGATGACATCTAAGTCACCCACGGGTGACATTTAAGTCACCGCCCGGTGACTTAAAATTATAATTGGGAAAAATGAAATAAACTGTGATTGAATCGTCTGCTCACCTGATTAGGGGAGCTGTCGCGAAGCG
>JAZUHM010000196.1:0-5398 GCA_045641725.1 Bacteroidaceae bacterium
AAACAGGGGAGCAGACGGCTGATTGGGGTGAGGCAGCGACAATTTCCCTTAACTTCTTAAACAAAAACTTTCCTTATCTTCTTAAACAAAATCTCCCCTTAACTTCTTAAACAAAAACACCCCTTAACTCCCTAAAAAATCCCCCCAAATGATTTTTGTGGCAGAAAAATAGTGTCAGTACAGATTTATTTTGGTATTTTTGTCAACCAAATAAGGTAGTTGCCGCTTGCGGCACTGTGACATAAAAACAAAAGAAATGTTTAAACGACTTTTAGCGTGGCTGAAATACGCCGCAAAGAGTTTACTGATGCTGCCAGTGAGCATGATGCGCTGGTACATTAACCTATACAAGGGAAAACCCTGGTATAAGCGCGTGGCACTGGTGTTCTACTCCTTTGTGTTGGGCACGTTTTTCTATATCTTCTCGGTATTTGTGAATTTGTTCTGGCTGTTTGGCTCAATGCCCTCGTTTCAGTCCATAATGCACCCCAAGAGCAACGAGGCCTCGATGATTTACTCGAGCGACGGCGTGCTGATAGGCAAGTTCTTTAAAGACGAAAACCGCTCCAACGTCAAGTACAGTCAGGTGACGCCGCTGTTCTACACCACCCTGATAGACACCGAAGACGAGCGCTTCTACGAGCACTACGGCGTGGATTTCCAAGGTCTGGGCGCTGCGCTGAAGGATGTGATCACAGGCAACCCGCGCGGCGGTTCGACCATCACACAGCAGCTGGCCAAAAACATGTTTCGCGTGCGCACCGACTACTCCAACGGTCTGCTGGGCTCAGTGCCCGGACTCAAGATGGCCATACTCAAGACCAAAGAAGCCATACTCGCTACCGAACTGGAGATGCTCTACTCCAAGCAGGAGATACTGCAGATGTACGTCAACACCGTGGAGTTCGGCTCCAACAGCTACGGCATCCACTCTGCCGCCAAGACCTATTTCGCCACCACTCCCGACAAGCTGAAGCCCGAGGAGTGCGCCGTGCTGGTGGGTCTGCTCAAAGCCACCTCTACCTACAATCCGCGCATCAATCCCGACAAGGCACTCTACCGCCGCAACGTGGTGCTGCACAACCTCTACACCCACGGCGACCTCAGCCAGAGAGAATGCGACTCGCTCAAGCAACTGCCTATCGACATAAGCAAATACAAGCAGGAGCGCATCTTTGAAGGCGTGGCCCCCTACCTCTGCCAGGAAATTGCCCGTGAGCTCCACGCCAAGTTCAAGGAGCAGGGCCAGGAAGACATCGACCTCTACGCCGACGGCCTCAAGATATACACAGCCATCGACAGCCGCATGCAGCAATATGCCGAGCAATCAGTGCTCGACCACATGCAGATACTGCAGCGCAACTTCAACCTCAACCCCGCCACCGCCGAGAGATATATCAAATCGGCCCTGCGCACCCTGCCTCGCTACAAGGCCCTCAAGGACAACCCCGACTCGCTCGAGCATTACCTCAACGTAGAGATTAACCAGGTGCACGAGGTCAAGATATGCGACCCCTACAAAGGCGTGCAGACCTACCACATGTCCACTCGCGACTCTATCCGCCACATGCTCGGATTCCTGCAATCGGGATTTGTGGTGATAGAGCCCTCCACTCACCATGTGCGAGCCTGGGTGGGCAACCTCAACTTCCGCACCTGGAACCACGACAATGTGATAGCGCGCCACCAGACGGGCTCCACATTCAAGGGCATTGTCTATACCGAGGCCATGCAGCAGGGCTGGAGCCCTTGCGACCGCTGTCTGGACAAGCAGCCCCCCGGAGCGAAACTGCACAAGACAGCATGCTCGGGCGCCAATATGCTCTTGCGCTCAGCATTTAAATACAGTAAGAATGGCGTGGCCGTAAACCTCTGCTACCAGCTTGGCCCTAAAAACGTGGTCAACCTTGCGCGCAAACTGGGCATAGAAGATGAGCTTTATGAAGACTGCCAGAACCTCACGCTCGGTTCATCGAGCATCAAGCTGCGCGACCTGGTCAACGCCTACTCCGTAATACTTGCCAACGGCTATATGCGCGCCCCAATCATCGTGACCAAGGTGGTGGACCGCTATGGCAACGTGATCTACAGCGAGGACGCCGAGCCCAAGCGCCAGGTGCTGTCGTATCGCACCTCGTTTCTGATGCAGCAGATGCTCCACGCCGGATTGGAGGGCACGTCAGCCTCGCTGCGCTCCTATGTGAGCAAGCACATGGAGACCACCGACTTTGGCGGAAAAACCGGTACCACCAACGAGAGCGCCGACGCCCTGTATGTGGGCGTTATCCCCAACCTCGTGGGCGGCGTCTGGGTGGGCGGCGAATACCGCGACATTCACCCCTACGGCTCGGGCTCAAGCATCTCGCTGCCTATCTGGGGCCGGTTTATCAACCGCGTGCTCAGCGACCAGAACTTTGCAAAATACCGCCAGAAATTTGCGCCTTGCAAAGACGGCGCCATCCCTAAGAGTTGCTACACTTGCGGCGGCTGGGGCTACTCCAACGCCCCCGCAACTATGGACGCCGAATCGCCCGCCGCTGCCGACCCCGCCGCTGCCGCCATGCCTTGACAACAGCGCAGCGACATCCTTTACCACAATCGCAGGGTCTGAACTAGCAACCGCAAAGACTGAATAAACAACCGCAAAGACTGAATGAACAAGAGCACAGTCTGAATGAACAATCGCACAGTCTGAATGAACAAGAGCACAGCCTGAATGAACAATCGCAATTCCAGTTTTGAACTGCTCCGCGTGGTGGCCATATTGTTTGTGGTCACTCACCACGTGCTACTCTTCGGGGCCGATTTGTGCGGCTACCTGTCGCCATTTCATCCCGACGCGAGCGGCATCGCTGCCGTGCTTATAAACTCGGTTATCGTGACGGGCGTGAGCCTGTTTGTGATGATCAGCGGATGGTTTGGCATTCGCAAAGTGTGGCGCCCAATGGTGAGGCTGATAATAGAGGTGGCGCTGTTTGGCGCCCTGTCGCTGGGCATCTGTCTGCTGCTCTACCACTTCTGCCCTATCGCCAAGGCAAGCGGAACATGGAGCTTGCAGCGCCTATGGCTAAGCATCAAGTTCACCAACTGGTGGTTTATTGTGCACTACCTGCTGCTCGTGCTGTGCGCTCCGCTGATAGAGAAATGCCTGGAGGCCGTCACCCAGCGCCAGGCGGAGAAGATTATCCTCTGCCTGATGGTGGCGAACTTTGTGTTCGGTTTCGCGTGGGGCTATGTCAATTCCAACGGCTATAACGTGGTGCAGTTTGTGTTGCTTTATGTGATAGCGCGCTACATGCGGCTTTTTCCCGAGAGCAAGGCCAACAGGCTTGTGTGCCGCTTTGCGTGGCTCATTATCGCAGTGTGCGCCGCCTCGATAGCCGGTATTTATCTGCTTGACAGTACATGCTGGGCGCCGGGCCACAATGCGATAGTCTGGAACTACAACTGCCCGCTGGTGGTAGTGGAGGCCGCAGCGATATTCTCGCTCTTTACGCGGCTGAAATTCCAATCAGCCGCCGTCAACAATACTGCCGCGCTGATTTTGGGCGTGTATTTAATACAGAGCTCGCCCAACCTTATTTATTATCGCAACGCCCTGGGCCAGTGGCTGTATGGCGAGTGGGGCTTTGCGGGCATCGCCGCCACCGTGGTGATTATCGTTGCCATCTGCCTGGCACTGAGTGCGGCGGTGCTGCTGCCCGCGAGGATTTTGTTGCGCAAGATTGGGCTCTGACGTCAAGCATTTATGCAATTCCCAGTTTGCAAAATCGGGGTAAAACCATTCCTCTCACACAGTTAACCACACCAAAATGCCATAGCGCCACATAATCAAGGGGCGTTGTCACCTTGCGAAATTGCACAATTGTCGCTAACTTTGCAGAAAATAATTCTTTATCAACTTATTATCATGAGTCTGCAAATATCAGAGCGCGCACAAAACATGCCAAGTTCGCCTATCCGCAAGCTGGCACGCTATGCCGACGCCGCCAAGCGCAACGGAATACATGTATATCACCTCAACATCGGACAGCCCGACATCAAGACACCGCAGTGTGCGCTTGAGGCGGCCCGCAACATTGACACCAGCATCCTGGCCTACAGCGCGTCGCAGGGCAACAAGTCGCTGCGCACCAAACTCGTGAGCTACTACGCCGAATACGGCATCGACCTCAGCCCCGATGAGATAATCATTACCACAGGCGGCTCCGAGGCCATACAGTTTGCATATATGGCCTGCCTCAACCCAGGCGACGAGATTATCGTGACCGATCCGTCCTACGCCAACTACATGGCCTTCGCCATCAGCGCCGGCGCAATCGTAAAATCGGTCAAGACAAGCATCGACAACGGCTTCCGCCTGCCGTCGGTAGAGGCCTTTGAGGAGCAGATTACCCCCAAGACCAAGGCCATACTCATCTGCAACCCAAACAATCCCACAGGCTACCTCTATTCGCGCAAGGAGATGCGCCAGATTCGCGACCTGGTGCAGAAGCACAACCTCTACCTCATCAGCGACGAGGTCTATCGCGAGTTTATCTACACCAAGGCGCCATACGTCTCAGCCTGCCACCTCGAGGGAATCGAGGACAACGTGGTGCTGGTAGATTCGGTGTCGAAGCGCTATAGCGAGTGCGGCATCCGTGTGGGCGCCCTCATCACCAAAAACAAAGAGGTGCGCCAGGCGGTGATGAAACTCTGTCAGGCCCGCCTCTGTCCCCCACTCTACGGCCAGATTGTGGCAGAAGCATCGCTCAGCACCCCTAAGGAATATATGGAAGAAGTGTACGAGGAATATCTGCAGCGCCGCAACTTCCTGCTCGACGAGCTCAACAAGATAGACGGCGTCTTCAGCCCCACCCCGATGGGCGCATTCTACACCATGGTCAAGCTGCCGGTAGATGACGCCGAGAAGTTCTGCATGTGGTGCCTCACCGACTTTTCCTACGAGGGACAGACCATCATGATGGCCCCTGGATCAGGTTTCTACACCGACCCCAACGCCGGCCGCAACGAGGTGCGCATGGCCTATGTGCTCAACAAGGAAGACCTCGCCAAAGCAATGCTCGTCCTCCGCAAAGCCCTCGAGGAATACCCAGGCCAAGCATACTAAATCAGACGAAAAAGAATATAAGAAATTAAGGTTTGAAAGTTGTGCGCAGCAACTTTCAAACCTTTTTGCATTCTGCGCCGAGCAGCAAATAAAGACCAGCGGAAAAATGGTGGGAATAAATTGCTTATAACCTCAACCATTTGCCTGCGTTCACAGCATATTTGCCAGCGTTCTCGAAATATTTGCCGGCGGAAAGCCCGCTAATTTGGGCAAACTGCGGAGTAAAAATGATAGAATGCGCGCTAATTTTGGTTCACAGCGCTGTGAACAATCGTTCACAGCGCT
>JAZUHM010000197.1:0-2792 GCA_045641725.1 Bacteroidaceae bacterium
GCGTGCCAGAAGAGATTGTGCCTATTCTCCAGAAGTGCGGCTACAATCTCGTAGAGTCCCTCAAGGACGGAAATCCGCAGAAGATTCAGCAGCAGATTGGCGATGTTATCAAGAAATTCAAGCTCACCGAAATCCAGAAGCCTTCTGTCAACGACATCGCCGCATGGCTCGAAAAACTCTAAGGGCGCTCTTGCAATCCAAGCCCCTCCAAAAGACAACGCTATAACACGCCTCACAATCAAAAATACTAAACTCCTTATTATAATATGCTTACACTCGACATTACCAAAGCCGCATCGTTCCTCCCCGCAGGAACAGTACAGAAATACTCAACCGCAGCCACAGAGGCTGCCAAGGCGCTCGAAGAAGGCACATGCCTCGGCAATGACTTCCTCGGCTGGGTGAGCCTGCCCTCAAGCATTACCCCAGAATTCATCAAGGAAATCAACGACTGCGCTCAGGTGCTGCGCCAAAACTGCGACACAATCGTTGTGGCCGGCATCGGCGGCAGCTATCTCGGCGCCAAGGCCGTAATCGAGGCCCTCAGCAATAGTTTCCAGTGGCTCACCAACGACGGCACAAACCCCGACATCCTTTTTGCCGGCAACAACATCGGCGAAGACTACCTCGCTGAACTCACCGAGTACCTCAAGACCAAAAAATTCGGTGTCATCAATATTTCAAAGTCAGGCACTACCACCGAGACTGCCCTCACCTTCCGCCTCCTCCGCAAGCAGTGCGAGGAACAGCGCGGCAAGGAAGAGGCTCGCAAGGTAATCGTGGCTATCACCGACGCCAAGAAGGGCGCAGCCCGCGCCGCTGCCGACAAGGAGGGCTACACCTCGTTTATCATCCCCGACAATGTAGGCGGCCGATTCAGCGTGCTCACTCCGGTGGGCCTCCTCCCTATTGCCTGCGCCGGCTTTGATATCGCACAGCTCGTCAAGGGCGCCCAGGACATGGAGGCTGCCACAGCCAGCACCGTGCCTTTTGACAACAATATCTCGGCTATCTACGCAGCTACCCGCAACGCCCTCTACAACGAAGGCGGCAAGAAGATCGAAATCCTCGCCAACTATCAGCCTAAGCTCCACTTCACCTCAGAATGGTGGAAGCAGCTCTACGGCGAGAGCGAGGGCAAGAATGGCAAGGGCATCTTCCCTGCATCTGTGGACCTCACCACCGACCTCCACTCAATGGGCCAGTGGATTCAGGACGGCGAGCGCACAATTTTCGAGACTGTGCTCTCGGTTGCAAACACCAAGCACACACTGCTTTTCCCTAACGACGAAGAAAACCTCGACGGCCTCAACTTCCTGGCCGGCAAGCGAGTAGATGAGGTCAACAAGATGGCAGAGCTCGGCACACAGCTGGCTCACGTGGACGGCGGCGTGCCAAATATCCGCATCATCATGGACGCTATCGACGAGTATAACATCGGCCAGCTCATCTATTTCTTTGAGAAGGGCTGCGGCATCAGCGGCATCATCCTCGGCGTCAACCCATTTGACCAGCCTGGCGTAGAGGCGTACAAGAAGAACATGTTTGCGCTCCTGGGCAAGCCTGGCTACGAGGCAGAAACCGCTGCCATCATGCAGAGAATCAAGTAATTAAAGCACACTAATACGCCCGCGCTACGCTGGGCAATAAACAACATGCAGATTTCAGCGCCTCGGGCGCACAATGACAATGCAGATAGACAAGCAACAATACCTTGAGAATCACGGCTTTGAGCAAACGCGCCTCAAAGCCGTATTCTTTGACATGGACGGAGTGCTATACAACTCCATGCCCAATCATGCCACCGCGTGGGTGCAGGCCAGCAACGACTTTGGGCTGGGCATGAGCGCTGAGGACGTTTATATGAACGAGGGCCGCACATGTTTCTCCACCGTCAACCTCTTTACGCAGCGCCAATTCGGCCGCGATACCAACGATGAGGAGGTCGATACCATATATGCCCGCAAATGCGAGTACTATAACGTGCTGCCAAAGGCCACTGCCATGCCCGGAGCGCTCTCGCTACTCAACCAAATCAAGAGAGACGGCTTCCAGATTGTGCTCGTAACGGGCAGCGCTCAGCACAGCCTCCTGTCGCGCCTCAACCAGGACTACCCCGGCATCTTCCACGCCGATATGATGGTCACTGGCTATGATGTGAAATACGGTAAGCCAAACCCCGAACCCTACCTCATGGCCATGCACAAAGCGGGTGTGAAACCGTGGGAGGCGATGGTGGTTGAGAATGCCCCGCTCGGAGTGCACGCCGGCGTGGGCTCGCAGGCCTTCACCGTGGCCTGCAACACCGGTCCCCTGTCCGACCTGGTTTTCTTCGACGAGCAGGCCAACCTGCTCCTGCCTTCGCTGCAGGCGCTCTCTGACCTCTGGCCACAACTGCGCGACACCTTAGCCTGAATTCATCATGAAAAAGACGACGATCAAGAATCTCATAATATTCCTCACCACACTGGCCGTGCTGATTGCCGTAGCGGTGCAGCAGCGCCATAGTGCGATGCAGACCGACGACATCCGCACCATCCAGGGCGACACCATCGTCATCAACACCGCCCAATCTGGCGCCGAAATTCGAGGCTACGCCGGCACTGTGCCTGTAGAAATATTCATTGCCGATGGTAAAATTGCCCGAATCACCGCCCTGCCCAACGCCGAGAGCACCGACTTCTTCAATCGGGCAGCTACCCTGCTTTCATCGTGGGACGGCCTCACGCCAGAGCAGGCTCTCAGCACGAGAGTGGACGCCGTAACGGGCGCCACCTACTCCTCGCGCGCCA
>JAZUHM010000198.1:0-1946 GCA_045641725.1 Bacteroidaceae bacterium
TGTTTAGCTTTTTAACTAAGTAGTTGTTCAAAATTAATTGATATTATAAGTAAGGTTTTATATCATACATCTTTTTTCACTCTTGAGCGCATTTTTGAACTTTATCTTCAGTCACAATGTAACATTGCTCCTTCAGAGAAAGTCCAAACCTACATCTCAATAGTTGAAAAATATGTATAATTAATTCTGAACACCTACTTATTTACAAAAATATCGGCCGCATTCGGGTGAGAATGTGGCCGATTTTTTTTGTATCCATGAATGTTCGCCTTCAACGCGACTCGCAGCTGCAGAACCCTGTATGTGAACGTCAAACAATCCACACAAGCGATTCGTTTGTTTGCGTTCGGGGTCTCGAAGTTCCGATTTCTCGAGATTTTGGGAAATTCGGATCCGACAAAGCACCTCGAAGCCGTAAACGCTGTTTGTGTGAACGTCACAGCAACTGGCACAGTTCCGCCAGAGAGCAGATCTGGAAGGTGACGGGCTCGGAGGCAACGAAAGTGTCAGGATGACGATTGAAGAAGAGTTGGTCAATGCCTGCAGCCTTGGCGCCAAGAATGTCCGACTGGAAGTTGTCGCCAATCATGAGTGTGGTGGACGGCTGGGCGCCTGTCTGCGCAAAAGCATAGTCGAAATACTGCTTCTGCGGCTTGTTGGCGCCGGCATCCTCGCTCAGGATCACCGAATCGAAATACTGCTCCAGGTTGCTGGCGCGAAGCTTGCGGTACTGGATCTCGTGAAAACCGTTGCTGCAGATGTGCAGACGGTAGCCACGCTCCTTGAGGTAGCGCATCGCCTCGTGAGCGCCCTCCACAACGCCGGGTTTCGAGGCACAGAGCTCGAGGAAGTAGTCGCTCACCTCCAGGCAGTATTCGCGCGTAGGATTGAAGTGCTGCACGGCGCTGTCCTCTGCGTGACCGTTGTCCTCTGCGTGACCGTTGTCCTCCATTGGGACGGCGCAGCTCTCCGCTTGTCCGTTGTCCTCCGCTTGTCCGTTGCCCTCCGCTTCGCTGCCCTCCATTGAGACGATGCCACGCGACAACGGACGGCGAAAGCGCTCGACGATAAGATACTCACGATCGATGAGACCACGCGAATAGAGGTCCCAAAGTTCGACGTTAGCCTCCCAGTAGGGCACGGTGAACTCCTCCACGCTGCGGAAATAGCGATCGAGGCCGAAGTGTACATAGAGTTCGCCCAGCGCGATGACCGCGTTGCCGTGGGTGTCGTAGATGGTGTCGTCGAAGTCAATGAAGAGGTCGGTGTAGCGCATGAGATAAGGAGTTTGAGAGGTTTGAGGGGTTTGAGAGGTCTGAAGGGTTTGAGTGGTTCGAGGGGCACTTTCAAACCTTTCAAACTCCTCAAACTTTTTAATCTTCTTCACTTGTGGCCACCACCCAGATATCGGGCAGATTGCGGCCCTGCTCGTTGTAGTCGAGGCCATAGCCGACAATGAAGTCGTTAGGGATCTCGAGGCAGCAGTAGTCGATGTTCAGGCCCTCGACCTTGCGGGCATTGGGCTTGTTGAGCAACACGGAGACAAGCACCTCCTTGGCGCCCAGATCGTCCTTGAGCTGGTGGACGAGTCGCTGCATGGTGAAGCCACTGTCCACAATGTCCTCGAGGATGACCACCGTGCGATCCACCACGCTCTCGTGCAAGCCAGCGATGGTCTTGACCTTGCCCGAAGTCTGCGTACCCTCGTACGACTTCATGCGGATGAAGGTGATTTCGGCATCGGGGATGGTGATGCGACGGAAGAGGTCGCTGGCATAGACGAATGCTCCGTTGAGCACACACACAAAGAGAGGATGCTTGTCGCGCAAGTCCTCGCTGATCTGTGGCGCAACACGATTTACCTCAGCCAGAATCTGCTCCTGGCTGAGGTAAAGTTTGAATTTGCGATCTGAAACTTGAATGGTCTGTTCTGTCATAATCATGCT
>JAZUHM010000199.1:0-1621 GCA_045641725.1 Bacteroidaceae bacterium
TAGTTTGGCGCGTCCCGCGCCGAACACCGACCTTATGGTATTGAGCGACAACTCTGTCTCAATTGCTGCTCGGCGCGGGACGCGCCGAGCTACAAAAGGCGCCAATTCTCGGTTGAGATGTTTGTTCTCCTTACCTCCTTCCTCCTTATCTCCTTACCTCCTTATCTCCTTATCTTCTTCCCTCCTTGCACATAGATTCCGCGGGGGAGTTGGTCGAGAGAATAGCCGGCGAGGCTGCCGTCGAGGTGGTAGATAGGCAGGCGGCGGGCTGCTGTGGATGAGGCGTTTTGCAGGGCAGTGAGGTCGTCATCCTCGCCGTCGTTGTCGCCATTATCATCTCCGTCGCCACTATCGTCGCCATCGCCATCGTCTTCGCCGTTATTGTCTTCTTTGTCAATAAACTCTGTGCCGACAAAGAATCTGGCTGCGCCGGGGGCGTAGGCCTGGCGTGTGACGGGGTCGGTGAGGGTCATATACCAACGCATTGAGGCCAGCTCGTCGTCAGCGCTCTGCGGCTGCTGGAGCCTGTCGTCTGTTGTGTGGATATAATATCCCTTTGTCGCGAGGTCCGACAGGGTGGTGTAGGTGCCCTTGAGGTCAACGATGGCGTAGTCTGTCTGGGTGTGGATGTCGCTGCGCTTGTTGATATAGATGGTCTTCTTGATAAGCGTGATCTCGTGTCGGCCCGCCTGCATGGCGCGGATGAGGTAGGGCTTGTTGGGCTCCACCTGGCCGCCCTCGCCAATGAGCTCAAAGCGCAGAACGGTGCTATCGGCAATGCCGTCGTCGTTGGTGTCAAACTGTCGTACCTCTTTATATTCGGCTATCTCGAAATTTTTCTTCCAGCGGCTGTATTCCATGCTAAAGGGCAGGTAGAGCGACTGCCATTGGGTGTGGTCGTCGTGGCGCACATAGTTGATGATGTCGGTAAAGAGGTTGTCCTCGGTGGGGGTGAGTTCCTCGCCGTCGCTTAGAGTGATCTTGATGATTGGCAGGCCGTCGTTGTCAAACTCATAGTCAAAGTCGTCGTCATCATCGTCGTCGCTTTCGTCGCCATCGTCGGGATTAGGGGTGTCGTCTTCTTCGTCAAGGTCGTCGGCTTTGCTGTCGTCTATGGCGGTGCCGGTGGTGACTTTGACATTGGCGGCATTGAGTATAGCGCCGCTGCTGCCGTCGAGCAGCAGGCAGACGATGCGCACATTGGCAGTGTTGTCAACATTCTGCGGCATGCTGAAGCGACAGGTGTATTCGTATTTGTGGCCGGCCACGGCGTACTGCGGCAGGGCGCCTGTGACTCCCTTGTAGTCGGGCACTATCTCGCGAGCCACATTGTCGTGGAGCACAGAGCCGAGGCCGCGCTGGTTGTATGGCCCCACCTGGTCTTCTACTATCACATAGCACAGGCGGTAGTCGCCATTGCTGTAGTCGTAGCCAAACTCGGTGTTGGCCTGCACGGTAATCTTCTGTGTGGCAGCGTCGTAGTTTGCCTGGGCTGTCACCTGCGCCACGGCAAGCTGCCTCTCGCTCTCTATCTGAGTGCGCAGCGCATCGGGGAAGATGGTGGTGTAGAGTTGTGGCTTGCGGTTGACCAGTCCCGACGGGGTAGTGGGACATGCCATCA
>JAZUHM010000200.1:0-4530 GCA_045641725.1 Bacteroidaceae bacterium
CTGGTCGCTCTTTTTATACTAAACCTCGTAGCTTGGCGCGTCCCGCGCCGAGCACCGACCGACACATGGGGCTACCAACAATAATTTAATGTGGTAAGCGCTCACAATGCCATTATCAACGGAAATTATCATCCCTTTCACGCACCGCAAAAAGGCAGTCAGGCCCGAGGAAAACGTTTCTTCGGGCCTGATTGTTATGTGGGATTATAGTATGTTGGTTCTACATGCTGCGCAACTCGATTCTCAGTACTCGGGTCGTGCTTTCTGCGTCAATGGCGTAGCGGTTGTCAATGCGCTGGCCCACGAGCCAGACGATTCCCTCGCCATTGGCAACCACAAGCTGGGCCTCTTTTTTAAAGGCGTCGTATTTATGGTCTTTCATATACTGACTCACGAGCTTTGACCCCGCCATGCCGTAGGGGGTAAAGCGCTCGCCGGTTTTGGGACGGCGCACAATGAGTCGCTCGCCCACTTTGTCGGCATCGAGAAAGGCGAAGCGCGGATTGCGCAGCTCGCAGCCAATATCCGTCGGCGCCACTATCGACGCCGCCAGGGTCTGCCCAGAGAGAGTTATGGGCGCATCCAACGGCAGCAGCGCCTCGCCGTCGCACGCGTCCTCGACTATGCTCCTGACAATCAGCGCATCACGGTCGCGCAACAGCTCGTGGCTCGCGCTTTTGTAGATGGCGCCCGGAGTATCATTGAGCCGCTGCCACACGTCGTCTATCTGCGACGGCGTAAAGCCCAGCGGACTAAGAATATTAAAGAGAATAAGGTGGCTCGCAATCTGGCCTTTGCCTATAACCGTGGCGCCGTCTTCGCGAACAACCTGCTGCACACCGGCCACCTGCAGATCGATAAATTGCTGCGCCTCCCGCAGGTTGGCGGCGGTGCGCGTAATGGCCTCCGCCACCGACGGATTCATCTCCCTCAGCACTGGCAGTACCTTTAGTCTCAGCATGTTGCGCTTGACGTCCGCCTCAAGATTGGAACTGTCGGTGACGAAATCCTGACCCAGCGCGGCCAGATATTGCAGAATCTCATCGCGGCTAACGTCGAGCATGGGGCGGATGATTTTGTCGCGCTTGTATGCCATGCCAGTGAGCCCCTGCAGCCCGGTGCCCCTCACGAGATTTAGCAGAATGGTCTCGACGTTGTCGTCCTTGTGATGAGCCACCGCCACGCAGTCAAGCCCCTCTTGCTCAAGGCACTGGGCAAAGAAATCGTAGCGCAGGTCGCGCGCCGCCATCTCAATGCTTATATGGCGGGTGGCAGCCGCCTGGCGGGTGTCGAAATGCGCTATGTGCAGCCTCACACCCAGATGCTCGCACAGCCGAGCCGCAAACTGCTCGTCGCGGTCAGACTCGACGCCGCGCAAGTGGAAATTGCAGTGCGCCGCCTCGCAGCGATAGCCCAAAGCCAACAACATTCTCAGCAGAGCCACCGAATCGGCTCCGCCACTGAGGGCCACCAGCACCTTGCCGCCAAAGCCTTGCGGCAGAGGCAATAGTTGATGCTGAATCAGCGTCTGTTGAATCGTTTGTTCAAGCATTTGGACCATGTTTATGCTGTTTTAAGTGCAAAAATAGTGTGTTTTTGCCATCTTACGCCACAAAAACAACAAAAAAATTGCATTATTCTTTGTGAGAATGAAAAAAAGCATTACTTTTGCACCGCAAAACGCAATGGTACCTTGGCCGAGTGGCTAGGCAACGGTCTGCAAAACCGTGTACAGCAGTTCGAATCTGCTAGGTACCTCAACCGCAAATCCTGAAGCACGCAGCTTCAGGATTTTTTTTGTTAGTTAAGGGGAGATTCTTTTTTAGGAAGTAAGCGGCGACGCCGCATATCCTTTGTTGGTGTAAACAAAACAATAAACGCAGAAACCTACAACTTATTCCATTGCTTGTTTTGTTCAAAGTACTTGCAAATTTCCTTATTTCCCTCATTTAGTGTAATGCCAAGAAAGAATGCTGCACGCGAAACACCTACATAAATATAACGCTTAATTAAATCAGGATTATCACGAGTGCTGTCAATATTATGGAAGAATACGACATCAAACTCCATACCTTTGACGACATCAATAGGATAAACACGAATTTGATTGCTACTTGCAAGTACATTGCCGGCGCTACCATCAATTACATCAATATTGGTGTCATATATAAAATCAGTTTCTTTTAAAGCCTCCACAAATGTAGGAATTGCATTTTTGTCATTCAAGAAAATGGCAATAGAAGGTAGCCTTTTTCCGTATGCAATATAAACTTCTTTGATTCGTTTCTCTATCCAATCAACCTTATCCTCTTCGTTGCCTGAAACGTATGCTAGCGGTTTAGGAACCTTTGTTGATTTCATGTACGCTCTGTAATTTGGCTCTTCGCCAATAGCATCTGCATAAAGCTGGCGAGCTACATTCAATAAATTTGCACTCTGACGGTATGATGTACACATTTTTACCAATTTTGGGCTTGGAACAAGTTCGTCAAGGTCTTTCCAATCCGTAATTCCATAATCTGTCAGACGCTGCATAATATCACCACATATTGTCAAAGAACTGTAGTCTGGCGTAAGCAACGACTCCATCGCATAAATATCGCATTCACAAAAGTCTGTTGCCTCGTCTATGCCAATAATCGGACGTGATAGCCCTCTGTAAGCAGCAATAAAGTCATGGTTGGCTGTCGAGCCACCAGTCTTCAGAATCAACTTTACAATATTGTTGATATATCCTATAAGTAAAGATTGTTCTTGAGCATGAAGTTCCTTACCTTCTCTGCGTTGCACAAGGTTCTTCAATAAATCTTGATTCCATCCTGCATTTTAGTGTTAAACATCTGACGACGGAAACGTTTGTACTTGGCTGCAAACCCGCTAAAAACAGCAGAGCGTACGCCACGCGTGTATTTTGCATATTGCTCAAACAAGGCTAGCTCACCAACTCTCGCAATTTTTGCTTTGTGCTCGTCCGTCAACATAGGAAGAAGCAATTCACTTACCTTTTCTTGTCTGACAGTCAATCGCGCGTCTTTATTCTGCAAACTGTAGCAATATCGCTTAAACCACTGACGGATTAATTGTGTTACCCTATCGGTCAAATCTTCTTCTGCAATATCAGTGTCTTCATCGGTTTCATCCGTCTGTTCTATCGTGGTCGGTAGTATTAATGCCCCTATTGCTTCTTTCTTCTCATCGTCTTCATTCAATAGGATGCTTAATTCTTCTGCAATTCTTTTTATTGTTTCTCTGTTTTCACTCAAAAGCTCTCTACAGTCAGACGCATAGGTACGTTCTAGATTTGCAAAAAGATTGACAAACTGACCAAGATTGTATTTGTCAGTACCATCAAATCGCTCCTGAATACTAAGGGCAATACTTGTCCACTTGTAACGAGTTGCATTTTCGTCAATCTTTGGGAAACGAGACTTTATAAGACGCAATTGGCCAACGAAATATTCATTTAATTTGTCAATCACTCCTGAATGTTGGTAAATGAGTGTTTCTGTACTTCTGCTTGCCTTGAATGGCGCATTTTCATTGGTAGGATCAAACAGATGGTAGTTATCTCGTATAACAGTTTTGCAGAAGTCACTCCAATGCCACACCTTAGCATTAGTGTTTGTCAATCCTTCTCTGTTCATTGCGTCAGCGAGGTACTCTTTCAGTAATTTGGAAGGCGAGAAAAATATCCAGTCACGCTGTTCCCTTATTGCATTCATCAAGGAATCACGTTGTGATGCCGTCAGCTTGTAAAGACCAGCCTCCTCATCGAAATCTTCTTCAATTGCATCCGTATCAGTCAAATACTTCAGTCGTTGAATCATAGTAGTCGTCTTACCTGTACCAGGACCACCATCAATGACCACCGTAATGCCATCAAACAGATTGTCAGTCTTTATCCTGTTCTGCACGGGATCAAGAATAGGATTGAAACGAAGTTTACCCTGTTGACGAATAAACTTGGTAAGATTGCTCATTTCCTCCTGCTGCATTGTCAGAATACGATACTCCTCTTGCAGTTTATTCAATCCTTTGGTAAGAATACCACGCTGATGTGCAGTATTCTCTTGTTTCTTCAATTCTTCAATCTGCCGTTCTTGCTCTTTTTGCAGACGCTCATTTTCAGCAATCTCATCAGCTTTTTTCTGTAAAGCAGAGAGGAATTCATCTATGTCTTTATACGAGTACAATTGCTTGTCACCAAGAAGAGCAATAGTTTTGTTCTCCAGGTCAGCTCTATTTTCCATCACAAGATGGTGTTTCTGCATGCGCTTGATCAGGTTGGGGCATTCATAATCAATTGGTGTGCCAAGGTCTTCGTTGAGAATTTTTGTTGCCACACGCGAGTTTCGTGGAACAAAAGCACCAAGAGCATTCAATTCGTTTCGTCCATACATCGACCTTCTGTTTGAGCCCACAAGAAACCAGTAGGTTTTATTCACACCATCAAACTCACCGTTCACTCTTGCTACGACTCCTCCAAAGCTATTTCTACGGAATACCCCTTTCGCATTGGCAAGAACTCTT
>JAZUHM010000201.1:0-3305 GCA_045641725.1 Bacteroidaceae bacterium
CTTGCGGCTCTTGCCTACGGCGTGGCTCTGGCAGAACTCGCCCACCTGATAGAGCAGCATCACGGCAATGGCCTCGTTGAAGTCGCCGCTCTCCTCATACAGCGCCAGGCCAAAGGCGCCTGTGGTGGCTACCACCATCAGGAAATTTTCGTCAAACACCCGGCCGTGGATTACGCCCAGTGCGGCCTTGCGCAATATGTCGTAGCCAATGAGTATGTAAACGGCCAGAAACGCACCAAACCGCCACCAGCCCTCAAGCCCTACGAACTGCAGGGCCAGAGTGAGGCAGAATGCTATGATGATGCGTAGGAGCATCGTGCGTTGTTTGCGGCTCATCAGTCGAGTATTCTAAAGTCGGGTTCAATCTTTTTGCCCACCCTCAGAATCTCAGCCTTTACGGCCTCGGGGTCGGCATCTTCGGCAAACGTGACTTTCATCTTTTGCATCATAAACGAGATGTTCACTTCGGCCACACCAGCCACCTTGGCGGCAGCTTCTTCGACCAAATTGGCGCAGTTGGCGCAATCGATTTCTATCTTGTATGACTTCTTCATAATGTCTGGCTTTGGGGATTGCATTAAATTCATTGCAAAGATAATCAATATTTTTGAATTTACGCAGTATTGGCGCGCACTGAAAATAATTATTTGCGCTCTTAAAAATTCTAAGTGCGCAATAAATTCCGTTCACAGCGCTGTGAACAAACGTTCACACCGCTGTGAACAATCGTTCATAGCGCTGTGAACAATTGTTCACAGCGCTGTGAACTAAAATTAGCACGCACTTAGTTTTTTTGAGTGCGCAATTTGGTGGCGGCAGAGCGCAGCGAAGTGCGATTTTTGTGGTTGGAAATGAGGTGGTTACGCCAAAAGTTAGTAATTTTGTGCTGCAATGTAGAATAAAACCAAGAAACATGGAATTTTCAGAACTTATCAAGCAGCGCTATTCGTGCAAGAAATATGGCTCGCAGCAAATCACTGCCGAGCAGTTGCAAAACATACTCGAGGCAGGGCGCATGGCCCCCACGGCAAAGAACCTGCAGGAGCAGAAGGTCTATGTAGTGCAGTCGGCAGAGGGCCTGGCAAAAATTGACCAGCACACCCCGTGTCGCTATGGCGCGCCTACGGTGTTGGTGGTGGCCTACGACAAGGATAATGTATATACCTACCCTGGCAGCCAGCGCCAGTCGGGCATAGAGGATGCGGCCATCGTGGCCACACATCTGATGCTGGGCGCAGCCAATGAGGGAGTGGATAGCTGCTGGCTCAATTGCTTCAACCCCGAGGCTTTGCATGCCACCCTTGGCCTGCCCGAAAACGAGGAGATACTGATGCTGCTCGACCTCGGCTTTGCCGCCCCCGAGGCCGGCCCGCTCGCCAATCACTTCAGCCGCAAGCCCGTGAGCGAGACTACGCAATATATATAAATAAGGTAGGCACAGATATAAAAACAGAGCCTTCATGCAATGGTGCGTGAAGGCTCTGTCGGCGTATGTGGGGAGGGGGTTATTCTGCCTGCGGTTTAGGATTAGGTTTGCGGCGGCGGTTGGAGCGGCGTCTTTTTGCTGCGGGCTGTTTGGTGTCGTTGCCCTGAGGCTGATTGCCGTTGTTTTTGGGTTTGCTGCCGTTGTTGTCTTTTGGTTTTGAATTGCGGTGCGCTGATTTGGCGCCGTTTTTGGATGAATTCTTGTTGGCGTTGCCAGAGCGTGAACGTCCGCGGCCCTTTGACGGACGGGCGTGGCGCGGATTGTATTCGGGCGCTTCTTTCAGGTCTTTGGGCAATGGTAGCTTGGGCACTTCGCGCTCAATTACCTGCTCAATCTTGCCGAAATAGAACTGGTCGTCTTCGTTTACAAGCGTCAGGGCGCGGCCTTCTTTGCCTGCTCGCGCTGTGCGGCCGATGCGGTGTATGTAGTCCTCGGCGTCGTGGGGCACATCGTAGTTGATGACCATCTGTATGTCGTCGATGTCAATGCCGCGCGAGATGATGTCGGTGGCCACGATGAGGTCTGTGCGGCCGGCCTTGAAGTCGAGCATCACATGGTTGCGTTCCTCCTGGGTGAGATCGGAGTGCATCTGGGCGATGTTGAGTCCCATCTTGCGGAGCTGGATGGCGAGGTCTTTTACCTTGAGCTTAGACGACGCAAACATGATGGAGCGCTTGGGCGGATGCTCCTTGAAGAGCGCCTTGAGGATGCGCAGTTTCTGAGGCTCGTAGCAGATATATGCGCCCTGCTCGATGCCTGCGGCGGGCTTGGAGACCGCGATGCGTATCTGCACGGGGTCAGTCAGTATGTTGGCCGCCATTTTCTGTATTCCCTCGGGCATTGTGGCCGAGAAGAGGAGCGTCTGGCGCTTCTTGGGCAAGTAGGACACTATCTTCATGATATCGTCGTAGAAACCCATGTCGAGCATGCGGTCTGCCTCGTCGAGAATGAAGAATGAGACCTTGCTGAGATCTACGTTGCCCAATTGCAGGTGGGAAATCATGCGGCCTGGAGTTGCGGCCACGATATCTGCGCCCATCTTGAGGCCCTTGAGCTCCTGGTTGTAGCGCTGGGCGTCGTTGCCGCCATATACGGCCACTCCGCTGAAGGGAAGATAATAAGAAAAGCCCTCGAGCGCCTGGTCAATCTGCATGGCCAGCTCGCGGGTGGGTACCATAATCAGACAGTTTACATTGCCCTCGGGAAACTCCCCGCTGCACAGCCGGCTGAGGATTGGCAGCAGATAGGCAGCCGTTTTGCCGGTGCCGGTCTGGGCTATGCCTATAAGGTCTTTGCCCTCCAATAGCGGCGGAATGGCTTGTTCTTGAATTGGCGTGCATTGGTCGAAACGCATTTCGTAGAGTGCGTCAAGCAATCTGTCGTCAAGTGGGAGTTCGTCGAAGTACATATATCTGTAGATGTGAGTATTTTAGTGTAAAATGCTATTTAGGCGTGCGGCGGTAGAGGTAGAATGCCACGCCCGAGAATATTATGTTTGGAATCCACGCTGCCAGCATCGGCGGCCAGTCGTTGTTGACGGCAAAGGTGGAAGAAATAGTCTGGAAGAAGATATATCCCACACTCAAGCCGAGGCCCACGCCTAGCGAGATGCCCATGCCGCCCTTGCGCTTGACGCAAGAGAGCGACACGCCGATGATGGTGAGAATCAAGGCCGCAAATGCCGACGCAAAGCGCTTGTGGTATTCCACCTCAAACTGCTTGATGTTGGCCGAACCGCGCTCTTTCTGGCGGCTGATGTACTCGCTGATTTCGGGAGTGGTCATGGTCTCCTGCTGATTGCGTGTATAGAGCAAGTCGG